>CAVKDD010000001.1:0-22496 GCA_963654845.1 Acutalibacteraceae bacterium
GTTTCACACGGCTCATTCTTCGCCGGTTCAGCTAGTGCCTGCCAGCGGGGAACATTATTTAACAATGCTCTCGTCATTCTGAAAAGATTAAAAATCAAGCAATTTTTAATTGCGTTGATTTTATCTTATTCAGAATCTATTTACATATCAACCAAAAACACATATTTCAAAGCAAAATGTAGGTCACGGCACTGCCTGACACATAAAATTATTTTCCCATATTCATATCAGGGGGTGGTAAAAGGGGTTTGAATAAGAAGTTCGGAGTGCCAAGACCTTGAAACGGAGGTCTTGCTTGGTGATTTTTTTCAAATCTTGCACGACCTTCAGCCTTCATTTTTTCTAACTCGGCACGTTGTGATTTATTCAAGATTTTTTCAAACTCTTGAGTGTTCTTTTTGCGAATATCTCTTGCCTGTTTTTCCAAATTAGAAATTTCATTATTCAATTTATCAATACGTTCCGACATTTCTCGTTCAGGAAGTTTTGTTAATCTGATAGTTTCAATTTCTTGTCTTTTCATCTGAATTTTCATCATAACCGGTCGCATTTCGTCATGCCCCTGTTTGTGAATTTGTCTTGCCTTTTCTTTTTGTTTATCGGTCAAATTCAGACGTTGTTCAAACTGTTTTCTCATTTGGTCATGGGAAGGTTTCTTGTACATTATCGAGACATTATCAGACTTTTGCACGCCGTTAGGTGTTGCCGCAAAAGTGTAATTTGCCGTACAGAATAATATTGCTACAAATATAAAAAATATCTTCAACATAATATCCTTCCTTATAACCATTATAATAAATCCTTTAATACTTCCGCAAGTTCTTTTTTAGCGTTATAAATTCTTGATTTTACCGTACCAACGGGGCAATTTAATTTCTTTGCACATTCTTCATAAGAATACCCGTTAATTTCGCACATCATAATAACTTCTTTGAACTTTGGTTTGAGCGAATTTATCGCCTTTACGATAACTTTTTGTCTGTCCAGTCTGACCACTTTGTCTTCAGGTGTAACTTTTTTATCTTTAATACTTTCCATTACAAAATCGTCAGACGTAGAAGTTTGGAAAACCTTGTGATAAGAAGATTTCAAATAATCCAGCGAAGCATTCTTCGCAATAGAAGAAATCCAACTTTTTATAGAACCCTTTTCGTTATATTTTTCGGAATTTTTCCAAATTTTCAAATAAACTTCCTGCTCAATATCTTCATTCTCCTCTTTTGTAATAAGGCGAATGATACTTTTGATATTTTGTTTATTTGTTTTAATTACTTTTTCAAAATCCATCAAAAATCTGTTTTCCGTAACCTTCTATTCCACATAAATCAATCCGTAAGAATCAACAGGAAGCCCTAAATCTTCAGAACTCAAAGTTGTTCCGTACTTCAAGGTATCAGAAACATCAGTGTTTAAATTTATTACACCCAAAGTAGTTCCGCTGACCATAAGCATAAATAACGCACAAGCAACCTTAATCTTTGCCAAATTTTTTCTTTTTTCAATAAAATATGGCTTAGCCTCTTTGATTAAGTCTGAAACTTTTTGCATTTTTTCATGCTCCAAACGACAATCCTCGCAGGAATTGATATGCTCGTTCAGTTCTTCTTCAGACCTGAAAACAAATAAAGATTCGTATTTTGTACATTTATCGTTCATTTATCTTAACCTCTGTACCTATAGAACGATTGTAAATCAAAAAAGTTCATTTTTCCATTTGTAAAGTTACATGTGCTTAAAAGTCTTGCACAGAAATTTTATTAATAGTAAAATGTTGGTATGACATAAGGGGAGATTTATGGAATTTTTTAGAGAACACAGAAAAATTTTATTCATATTGATAACTGTAGCATTTTTGCTAATGTGCATCAGTCCGGTTCTTGTCGGATTTTTATCAATGAATCAATAACAAAATCGAGAGTATGAAGAATTTATTTAGAAAACTTTTAATATGCTGGATTGTTACCGCAAGTTGTATGCTTAGCGGGTCAATGGTTATTGCTGCACAGTCAAGATATTCTCTTGACCAAAAATTAAAACAAACCAATAACCAAAGATATTACTACCAGCAGAAGAAAAAACAGGTTACAATCAAGCTTAAATCAGAAAGAAACAAGCTTAACCAAAACCAGCAAAAACTTGAATATGCTCAAGTAAGACTTCAGGCAACCACCGCTCAATACAATACGTTAACTGCGAATTTGTCGTCAATGGAAACCCAATTAAACAAAGCAATCAACGATTTCCGAGAGATGGATATTCAAATGAAATCTCGTATCAGACAGATTTACAAACACCAAAGAACAGGCATGTTTGAGAGCATAATGACTTCACCTGATATTAACACTTTGTTAGATACAATTTATTTCCAAAAAATAATTCTTCGTGAAGATTACAAAAGAATGCAGGCGGTAAAAGCAAAAGCAAACCAAATTGCCGCATTAAAAGCACAGGTTCAGGCTCAAAGAAGATTGGTGGAAGCCTCTATAAAAGATATCAATGACCAAAAATCTACAATTCAAAGCTCTATTGCAGAAAACAAGGTTATGATTGACAAGCTTAACAAAGATAAAAACTTCTACGAACGCTCCGAACGTGAACTTGCAAGACAATCGGCAAGCATTCAAAACATGATTGAAAGCTTAACAAGACGTAATTCTCAATCGGGCGGAACGCAAGTAAAAGTATCCTCTTCGGGCTTTATTTATCCGATATCGGGTCCGATTACTTCTCAATTCGGTTGGAGAACTCACCCGATATTCAAGAGCAGAATTTTCCACTCGGGGATTGATATCGGCGGACCTAACGGCGGAACAATCAAAGCTTCAAATGACGGAAAAGTTATTTACGCAGGTTGGTACGGCGGTTACGGTAAGGTTGTAATCCTTGACCACGGCGTAATCAACGGCAAACCGATTACCACCTTATACGGTCACATGTCGGCAATTACCGTAAGCAACGGTCAATTTGTTAAAAAAGGTCAACAGGTCGGCAGAGAAGGTTCAACAGGATACAGTACAGGTCCGCACTGTCACTTTGAAGTCAGGGTAAACGGTAAACCTACAAATCCGTTAAATTACATCTAAAAAGGAAACTAACTTGAAAAAGAAACTGTTAACAGCACTTATAGTAGCATTTGTATCAATTCCGGGAGTTGCTTTCGGACTTGATAACGGGGATTATGAAGGTTTTGCAATCACTCCTGAGGATTTGGAAACCGAAAGATATTTCCGTTCGCCGTTTGAAACTCAACCCGAAATCCATACAAAAGGGGACACTGCTCCTGAGGTAAGATATTCTTTTGACTATCAGGGAAGAGGGTATTCGGAGTTAAAAGACGATAGAGCACCGCTATTTAAACAGGTGCGTTTGAAATTGACGGATTTCTTATACAACAGACCTGAAAAAGTTAAAAATGACAAAAGCGAAGAAGAAGCTTCCGTTGAAAAACCGACCAAAACTCACAAATTCGGATTTCATAAAAAATCAAAAACTTCCGCACCGGAACAAGCTGAGGAAGAAAACAACCTTCTGACAGAAGAAGGAACGTTAACAGAATCAATAAAAGAACAAATCGATTCTGAGGTTCAAAATGCAGAAACAATGTCGTTAGAGTCAGGAATTAGCGAACAAGTTGTGCAAAAAGAACTTCAACTTGATGCTGATAATGTAAATTATGATGACGAAACAGGCGATATGGTCGCAACGGGACGTCCTGTTTTGTACTTGCCGCAACAGGGAACAACAATTATTGCGGATAAAATGACTTATAACCAAGATTCAAACATTTTGAAATGTATTGATAACGTTGTTGTAAAAAGAAACGGAATGACAACACTTGCTGATTATATCGAAATTGATATGAACGAAGAAACAATCATTTCCGAAAATATGGAAGCTCAACCGAATCAAATGAAAATGGATGCAAAGCATGCCGTTCAAAAAGACGGATTGATTGTAATGACAGACGGTTCAATACATTCCGACCAATCCGAAATCCACAGACTTGCATCAAGAATGATTGGTCCTAACTTCTCAGGTTTTGTACTTGATGATGATGAAAAATCATATTTCTTGGGTAATCCTGAAGGTAACAAAATTAACATCAACATAAGAGAATTGTATGTCGATGCAAGAAAAAACCATGATGTTATAAGAGCAAAAGGTATTGAAGTTAACAAAAACGGACATCATTTGTTCTCTTGGCCTTCTTTGACGGCTTATACAAACAAACAAAGGGATTATTTTGAAGCAAATTACCCTGAATTTGGAAGCCGTAGAAAATTAGGTATGTTCATAGGTCCCGGTTTCACGTTTGGCGGTCCGAACGGGTCTGTAATGAAGGTTATTCCGTTCTTGAACTATAAGAGCAAGTTCGGTTTTGGTGGTGCGTTAAAATATCGTGCACCGTTTAACGTGACGGAATTAGGTTACGGTTCTGCGAATGACATCTTTTTCTTAAAAGGTTTCCAACGTTTGGACGATAACCTCTTCTTACAATATTCCATGAATTCCTACATGGATAACTGGTTCTTAGGTGCAAGAATGCCTAAGTACATGGTAGAAGCTTACTATGACAAAGGACACGTTATTCCGAATTTCTTAACGGAAAAAAGAGATTTGTCTTTCAGACACCGTGTTGGTTTTGGTTTAATGGAAGATAACGACAGAAACTTCTATGGTGAAAAAATCAACGGAACAGGTACTTCTACCGTAAAACTAAGTTATATGGCAGAAATAAGACAAAGTTTATATTCTTATCAAAATAAAAAAGAAAAATTCTATTTCAATTTTGACGTTGTATTACAGGGTTCTGCCGCATTATACGGAACAGGAGATACTCAATTTATCGGTAGAATAGGACCTAGAGCCCACTTGCAATACAAAAGATGGATGCAGGATATCGGATATTATCATTCAGGGTATGACGATCACACACCAATGCCAAGATTTGATATGTACAGATACGGACGTTCTTCTGTTAATATTGCGGAAATTTTCAGGGTTAATAAATACTTGTCTGTCGGCTGGTCAGGTACGGTAACTTTGAGTGACGACTCACCGAACGGCAAATTATTCCAAGAAAACAGATTTGCTGTTGCGATTGGACCTGACGATTTGAAAATCAGATTTGGTTACGACTTTGTAAGACAAACGACATACTTTGGTTTTGATGTTGCTTTTGATACAAAAGGAACTACCGTTAACTACGGAAAAATGGAAATCAAAAACCCTGAGAGATTAGGAAAAGAACAAAAATCAGAAGAACGACAAATCGCATTTGCATCAAATAACACAAACAATAATAACAATACGAAAAACGCAAAAGCAAATACGGCAAAAGCAAAGCCTGACAAGGTTAAACCTGCGGTTTTGCAGTATGCTCAGGTAATAAATTTGGAAGATCCAAACAAGGAACGAGTTGACTAGATGTTAAACACAATAGCGGAAAAACTGAAAAAATACGGAAGAATAGCAGGGGAGAAAGGTTATACACCGGGAATTTCAGGCAATATTTCCGCACGAATTAAAGATAAGGTTATCATTACGTCCTCAGGTTCTGCTAACGGATTTTTAGAAAACTCGGATTTCAGCGTTGTAGATATGGACGGGAATTTGGTCAGCGGAAATCCGAAACCTTCAAGCGAACGCTTTTTGCACCTTGAATTTTATAAAAAAAGACCTGATATCAACAGTGTTTTTCACATGCACTCACCGCATTTAACGGCTTTCGCCTCATCAGGGTTGGAATTAAAAGAAAAAATTTCACCTGAAATCGTGTATTGCTTTGACGAATTCCCGCTTGCCGAGTACGCACTTCCCGGTAGTAACGAACTCGTTGAAAATACGGCAAAATATTTTGATAAACACGATATAGTGCTTATGGCAAATCACGGAGTAATTACAGGTGCGAAGAGTGTAAAACAGGCATATTTAAACATTGAATTAGCGGAAGAATATGCAAAAACAATAATTTTTACAAAAATTCTTGGTGGTGCTAGAATATTACCAACGGAAGAAGTAGAAAAGATTTATTCATTAAAATAACAGTAAAAAGAGGATTAGATAGTGTCAATAACATTAGAGAACAAACAAGGATTAATTGCAGGTGACGGAGTATTGCCTATAAGAATGGCTCAATACGCAAAAGAAAACGGCTTTGAAGTTGTTTGTATTTCACTGGCTAAAGACAATGTTCACCAGTTGAAGAAATACTGTTCAAAAGTTTATTCTTGCCACCCCGGCGAAGTGAACAAAATTGAACAAATTTTAAAAGATGAACAAATTAAACAAATCACTTTTTTGGGCAAAGTTCATAAGAAGGTGCTTTTACAGTTGCACAAGTTCGACAAACGTGCTATTGACCTTTTAAAAGAAGCTTCAAGATTGAATGATGACCAAGTTATGTTGATGATTGTTGATGAACTTGCAAAAATCGGCGTTGAAGTTCTTGACCAAACAATCTTTATCAAGAATTTGATGATTCCTGCGGGCGTTTTAGGGAAACATAAACCTACGGAAAGCCAAATGGACGATGTTAATTACGGTTTTTGGCTTGCAAAAGAAATGGGCAAACTTGATGTTGGACAATCCGTTGTAATCAAAGATAAGATGATTATGGCAGTGGAAGCGATTGAAGGTACTGATGTTTGTATCAAACGTGGTGCAAAATTGGCAAAAGAAAATGCCGTAGTCGTAAAAGTTGCCAAACCTAAACAAGACAGACGTTTTGATATTCCCGCAATCGGCATGAGAACATTAAAAACAATGCACCACAAAAATGCGGCACTTATAGCAGTTGAGGCAAACCAAACAATAATTGTTGACCAGGAAAAGGTTATCAAATACGCAGATGAACATAATATAGTTATAATGGCAGTGTAGATGAAAAGATTATTTATTATTACAGGTGAATACTCGGGAGATATCCATGCTTCAAATGTAGTCAGGGAATTGAAAGCTTTGAATTGCAATTTGGAAATTGAAGGTATCGGCGGAATGAACTTGGAAAAAGAAGGGGTTAAACTCTTTGCAAACCAAGAAAAAATGTCAGCCGTAGGACTTTCACCGCAAATAATTATTAATCATTACAAATTGGGTAAAGCTCTTGTTGACTACTTGAAAAACACTTATAAACCCGATTTGGTACTGCTTATTGACTATGGTGCGTTTAATCTGACTATTGCAAGATTTTTGCACAACGCGGGAATAAAAGTTTTCTATTATATTCCGCCACAAGTTTGGGCAAGCCGTAAATATAGAATAAACTTAATCAAAAAATTTGTGGATAAAGTCTTGTGCATATTTCCGTTTGAAAAACCCTTGTACGCTCAATACGGAATTGATACACACTATTGCGGACACCCGTTGGTGGCTCAACTTCCCGCACCTGTCGGCAAAAGAGAATTTTTAAGAGAACACGGATTTGACATAGAAAGACCGTTGGTTTCGGTATTTCCGGGCTCAAGAGAGTTTGAATTAAAACACCTCATGCCTGTATTTAAAGATGCGGTCAACAGATTAAGACACAGACATCCTGAATTGCAGTTCTGTTTTTCGCATGCTCCAAATCTTTCGGACGAAGTTTATAACAAATACTTCCAAGATATGGACGTCAAGGTAATCAAAGGGGAAAACCAAGCTCTATTGAGTGCTTCGGATGCGTTGATTTTAGCCTCGGGAACAGTTGCACTTGAAGCGTGCTTATACAAAACTCCAATGATTATTGCATACAAAGGACCTCAACTTTTCTACTGGATTTACCTGTTGGTAAGATGTATAAAACGAGTTTCGCTCCCGAACATTATTGCTGATAAAACAATAGTTCCCGAGTTAATACAAAAAAATGCAAACACAATAAATATCACCTTTGAAATCGAAAGATTACTTTACGACAAAAAGGAACGAGAAAAAAATATTAAAGAATTGGGCGAAGTAAAAGCGTTACTTTCATCAAAAAATTCCGCTTTGGAAGTCGCAAAAGTTATTGATATGGAGTTATTTCCTTAACAAAACTTTAAATTATTCCCGAATTTAGCAATTTTACAACTGCCCGAACCTTTAAACAAATGTAGGTCAGTGTGAAATGAACGCAGTAAATCAATCAGTATTTAATGATATAACGACAAGGACAAATCCTAGTGATTATTGGCTTAATAAAAAGTTGCCCGAAAATCAGGGACAACAAGCACTTGGAGCAAGTCAAACACCTGACCGATTTATAAAAAATATCAAAATTATTACCCCTGAAGAAGCGAGAAAAACCAACAACGTCAAAATTATCGGTCTGTCTATTGCTGGAGCAACAGTTGCAACCGCAGCCGCAGTATTTGCACTTGTTCGAGGCGGCGGCAGCAGAAAAATCCTTCAATATTCTAACAAATTAAAACTTTACTTTGAAAAACAACTTGAAAAAGCTAAAATCAGCGGTAAAGAACATGATTTCATGGACAAAGCCTACATTTCAGGCATCAAACTCGTTGACGGAATGGCAAGAAAAAGTGAAGCCGTCAACAACTTTACGACCTTCAAAGATTTACTGTTTGAAAAAATCATGCGATTAACGAAATTTACGGGCAACATTCACCGCAAAATCGGCAAAACTTTTGAACGTATCGGTCGCCGTTCCGTAATCAGTCAATACGCCGATGCTGAAGACAGCATAATTAGAGCCCAAACCACTTCGCACAGAACTTTGCGACAAGCCATAAGCGTAAATGGTGACAAAATCGTAGAAATCAACGGCATTCAACTTCCACGCAAAGAATGGGCAAAAAGAATTAAGGCTAGAGATACCGAAATTCAAAACTTATTTGAAGAACATTTCACAACAAATGCTCTCAAAAAACGTTACTATTCAATAAAACAAATCAGCACAAAACTTAAAAATGATTTGTCAAAATTGATAACTTTTTGGAGTCGTGATGTTTATAATAAATTTATCGCAGATTCAAAGATTGTCGAAGGTAGAGAAGCCTTGCAAAAAGAGGTTTGGGCAAAAAGACGACTTCTTTCTTACACTCAACCCGAAATGATAAAATCTGCCGAAAATTCACTTGATAATATTACAAAACTAACCCAAGCAGGTGACAAAACAAGCATAAGCTACATAAAATCCTTAAAACACGACATGAAGGAATATGTACAAAAACCTGCTGCCCGTAAAGAATTGAAAAACAAGATTTTAGAAACGGTCAGAGAATTATCAACAAGCGTAAAAGAAAATAAAGATGGATTTATTACAAAAGAAAACGGCGAAAAAATGGCAGCCGAATTAGAAAATATGACCAAAACTTTGACCGATTACAAACAGGGCAAAGTTCAAGATATTTTAGAAATTTATAAAAACCTTTTACCCGAAAAAGAATATAAAGTCGTTGAAAGATACTATACGCAAGGCGTTAAATCACTCGACAAATCAATAAAAATCGAAACTGAAGACTTTGTAAACAAACTAAGAGATTTGACAATGGGTTCTGCTCCTACCGATATGTTATCTATGATAACTTCTATCGGAACGTTGGGTTATTATCTCGGAAAAGCTGATGACAATGATAAAAGAACTTCAATCGCTCTTAAATACGGTATTCCTGCTTTGGCTGCCGTTGGAGTTCCGCTATACTGCAACGCTAAATTGTTTAACGGCTCAAAGAGTTTAATAATTACCTCTATTGCAACCTTTGTCGTAAACAGAATCGGTACTTACGCCGATAACAAGGTAAAAAAACACAAAGCCGCAAAAGCAAAACTTCAACAAAACGCCTAAATTTCCTACAAAAAAAGGATATTCAAAGCGGTTTTTATTGATAGAATATGATAGAAGGGGAGATTATGACAATATTAACGATAAGAGAAAAGCTTGAAAACAGAGAACTGGAATATTTGAGCGAATTTGCGACAAAGGCAAAATTTTCAAAAGGCAGAAAAATTCAAGAAGAACAATCCGATATGAGAACGGATTTTCAACGTGACCGAGACAGAATTTTACATTCAAAAGCCTTCCGCAGACTAAAACACAAAACTCAAGTTTTCTTATCACCGTTTGACGACCATTTCAGAACCCGTTTAACCCACACGCTTGAGGTTTCACAAATCGGCAGGTCTATTGCAAGAGCTCTTGACCTTAACGAAGATTTGGTAGAAGCAATTTCCTTAGGGCATGACTTGGGGCATACCCCGTTCGGACACTGTGGGGAAAGTGTTTTGAATGAATTATGTCCTGACGGATTTCACCATAATTTGCAAAGTGTCCGAGTGGTTGAAGAACTGGAAAAACTGAACCTTTGCCAAGAAACCATTGACGGCATAAGAACGCACTCTTGGGGCTATGAACCGACCACCCCTGAAGGTAAAGTCGTTCAACTTGCCGATAAAATCGCATATATTAATCACGATATTGAGGATTCAATAAGAGCGGGAGTAATTTCTCAAAACGATTTGCCAAAAGATTGTATTGACTACTTTTCACCACGTCAAAGCAGACGTCTTAACAAAATGATTTCTGAAATCGTAAAAAATTCAATCGGCAAAAAAGAAATCTCTATGAGCGAAGAAGCGTGGGAATACACTACAAAACTAAGAACATGGATGTTTGAAAATGTTTATAGTGAAAGGTCTGTAGCAAAAATAGAAGAAAAGAAGGCAAAAAGAGTAATTAAGGAACTGTTTTATCTATACTACAACACCTTGAAACCGATTTGTCCCGAAGAAAAAACTATCAGAATTGTTACGGATTACATTTCAGGCATGACGGACAGATTTGCGATAGAACGCTTCAAACAAAACTTCGTTCCTGTCGGGTTAAAATGCGGAATAGGGGAAGATAACCTGTTCAAACTCGTAAACGAAACTCCCGATTGATAAATTATAAAAAAAGTGTATAATCAAACGTATGAATATCCAATTTATCTCAGAATATTTGGAATATCTTGAAGTCGAAAAAGGACTTGCCCAAAACACGTTGGAAGCCTACAGGCGGGACTTAACCGACTTTGTCGATTTTTGCTACAACAAAGGGGAAAACGACATCACGGACATAACTCGTTCTGATATAAATTCTTACATTTTGAAGTTAAAAGAAGAAAAATACACCCCGACAAGCGTAATGCGAAAAATTGCCTCAATGCGTGGATTTTTCAAATGGTTTTGTGCAAACGAATACAGCGACAAAAACCCGATTTTAACACTTGAGCAACCGAAATTACCGAAACACTTGCCAAAAGTCATGACAATAGAAGATTTGAACTGTATCCTAAACTCAGACCTTAACCCGACAGAACAAGTCATCGTAGAAATGCTTTACGGGTGCGGTTTGAGAGTGTCGGAACTTGCCAACCTCAACACTACAGACATTGATATTCGTTCAAAATACGTTAAATGTTACGGAAAAGGCTCAAAAGAAAGACTTGTTCCGTTTGGCGAAAAAGCAAAAGCCGCATTAAAAAAATATTTGAAACAACGTGAAATTATAGTTTTAGAAAATAAATCAGAAAAAAACAAACGACTTTTGCTGAAAAATAACGGCAAAAACATCACAAGACAAGACATTTATAACTTTATCAAAAAACAGGGTGAAAAAATCCATAAACACATTTCCCCACACACCCTGCGGCACAGTTTTGCCACTCATTTGCTTGAAAACGGGGCAGATTTGAGAGTTGTTCAGGAACTTTTAGGTCACAGTGACGTTTCAACAACGCAATTATACACTCATATCACGAAAAAACGACTAAAAGAAGTTTATTTTGCAATAAATAAAGACTCGTGATAATATGAAACTATGCTAAAGGTTTTCATATCAGGGTTAGAAAGACAAACAGGTAAAACTATAGTTACGGCAGGTCTTGCGGCAACAATGCAAAGTCTTTCTTATTCGACCTCAGTTTATAAACCTATTCAAACCAATGCAACACTTTTACACGGGTTCAAAACTTCGCCTGATTTGACGGTTATAAAGAAATTTGACCCGAATATTGCGACAGATTCGACTTATGTTTTGCGAAGCTCTGCTCCGCCGTTTATCAGTTCTTATGAAGACAACGTAAAAATTGATTTGACGACCATTTACACGGAATTTCAAGCTTCCGCCAAAATGTCAGATTGCCAAATTGTCGAAGGTTCGCACAGCATTTCAACTCCGATTGCGGAACATTTAACAGAAATCGACATCGTGAAAACGCTGAATTTGCCGTTAATCCTCGTGGTTGACGTAAAGAAAACCCCTATTGAGCGTGTAATTACGGGCTTGAATTACATTCACACAAACCATTGCAAATTTTTGGGAGTAATCCTAAACCGATACAACGAAAATTCTGAAATTTTGGAACAGAAATATTACCCGCAAATTTTGAAAGAATTTACGGGAGTAAACATCTTGGGACAACTTCCCGATTATGACAGGATTGACACTTTTGCACCCGAGATTTTGATAGCCGATATTTTGAACATGGTCAATATTGAGGAAATTTTCGGGCTGAAAATCGCAAAATTGAACCAATAACCTAAATAAATACACCTTCTGTTTGAAATAGACTTTAATTAATTTCACTGTTTATCATCTTTTTAAATGATGACTATTTTTAAGGATATTATAGAATTAAAGAGTGAAAGGAACAGATTGGGCAGGCTAATGGAACAAAACTTTGATTTTACATCCTACAACAACATAAAACGACTTTCAGAAAGCGAATTGACCGAACTTTGGGACAAATACTTGGCTGACAAATCAAACAAACAGTCAAGAGATGCCTTGATTGTTCAATATATTTACCTTGTTCGCTACGCAGTCGGACGTATCAAGGTTTCGCTACCTGCAACAATTTCTGTTGAAGATATTACAGGCTACGGTGTTGAAGGTTTAATCAACGCTGTAGAACGTTTTTCACCGCTTAAAAACGCACGTTTTGAAACTTACGCACTTATCAGAATCAGGGGTGCAATTTTAGACAAAATTCGTTCTCAAGACTTTTTGCCAAGAAGCGTAAGAAAGAAAATCAAAGAAGTTAAGCAAGCGGCAGAAATTTTGAAACAAGAATACGGCAGAGTACCGACTTCAAGCGAAATTGCGAACTATTTAGACATGGACGTTGAAAAAGTCAACACAATTATGGCGGAAGACGTGACAATTACCTCAATTTATGACAAAAGAGGTTCGTCTGAAGACAGTATGGAAATCATTGATACTATTGAAGATTCCACAAAACTTAATCCGCAAGAAAGACTTGAAGAAAAGAATGTTAAAACAGATTTGCAAAAAGCCTTGTTAAGATTACCTGAAAGAGAACGAGTTTTGATGGTTCTTTACTATCAGGAAAACATGACAATGAAGGAAATCGGTGCGACTTTGAACATGTCAGAATCAAGAGTTTGCCAGTTGCATGCTCAAGCAATTATGAAACTTAAAAACATTTTCAGCGAAAACAGAACCACAAGACTTCAACAATCTATCGTCTAAACGAGTCTTCATAATTAAAAATAATAAAATTTATACGTTCTTGCGTTTTTCCCTGATAGCGAACAACAGGCATGATTTCGCCAAACCCGTTTGCACTGAATTTGTCGGGTGAAATCTTCTTTGTCGAAAGAAGGTATTTTTGAAGATTTCCCGCCCGAACTACCGACAACTCCCAATTTGAGTTGTATTTGGAATTGTAATACGAATCGGCAGAAGTCGTACTTTCCACAAGGCAAGGCTTATTCAACAATATCAACAAATTTGCGATTATATCTAAAAGGCAGTAAGAATTTGTCCTGATTTCGTCACTTCCGTTATCAAAAAACAAAAAACTGTCAAAACTAACAACAACTCCCATCGGAATTATCGTGTAAATTATATCATTCACGCATTGAAGATTTTTGCGAAGGAGTTTTTCGATATTAACATTTGTCGAAAAATCATAATCCGACATATCAGCCTGTAATTTCAAGGTTTTAGCACTCTCAACCGTGGCATAACAGGCATGATTTCCGATACAAAAAATTATTGCAACTGCTATAACTTTTTTAAACAAAATGACGATCCTCGCATATTTAAGAATTGTCATTTAAAAATTATTTTATAACCATTGGTCAACAAGTTAAGGTTTTGTAATTGAAAGAACATATTTGTCTTCCGTGAAATATTTTTTAGCACATTCCAAAACCTGTTCTCTCGTAACTTTTTGAACTTCTTTCTTCAAAGTTTCTGTATAATCAAAATCAAAACCGATTACGCCGTATTTTGCGTACGCACATGCCTGTTGAAGGTTAGTTTCTTCCAAGAAAGCACATTTGCCGTTTAGGTTATTTTTAGCATCTTCAAGTTCTTTTTCAGATACTGGGTAATTTCTGATTTTAGAAATTTCTTCGTTAAAGCCCTTCAAAGAAACGTCAATATTTTTTGCTTCGGTAGCAATATAAATCATGAAATTGCCGACATATTTGTAAGTTTCGTAAGAACTTCTTACAACATAAGCCAAACCTTTTTTATCACGAAGTTCCAAGAATAATCTTGAAGACAATCCGCAAGCTCCTAAAATTATATTAAGCAAAACCAAAGCAGGATAATCAGCCTCGCCATAAGTCGGAACTTGCCAACCTTTAAGGATATGAGCTTGGTTAATATCCGCTTTCACGTTTTCAACTTTTTTAACGCCTGTTAAAACTGGTTTTTCAATGTTGTACTCACCGTCAACTGATTTTGGCAATTTACCTATTGTATCTTCTACCAAAGGCAAAACTTCATCTTTTTTCAAAGAACCGACAATCGCCAAAACTTTTCTGCTACTGTTCAAAATTGTTTGATAAGCATCAATAATATCTTGTTTTGAAAGATTATCAAGGTTTTCCAAAACTTTTGTCATCGTGTTGCCATAGTAATGATTTTCAAACATTGTTTTGTAGTATGAATCTGTCGTAATTGCTCGAGGAGAATCCAATTCCGCCGAAATTTCCCCTTTTGATTTAACTCTTTCTTTTTCAAACTCATCAAATGTGGTATTTGTGATAATATCGTTCATCAACTCAATAGCTTTTGGGAAATCCTCGTTCAAACAAACAAACTTGAATTGCAAATAGTTCGGGAACACTTCACACGACAAATCAATCGCATATTTTTCAAGTTCGGTTGCTAGCTCTTCCGAGTTGTAATTTTTTGTCCCCTGCAAAAACAATTTTGCCATCAACGGATAAATACCTGCTGATTTTTCGGGATTGTTTATTGACATATTCAAACACACAGCCATTCTCGGAGTGTTTTCGTTATATCTGTAAATATAGCTTATATCGTTATTTAATTTTGAAATTTCTTTGCTCATTCTTCTTCCTCACTACAGCCTAATATTATCATAATTTTACGGAAAAGACAAATCCGCTCGCTTATGCTATACTGACCGTATGGTCAATACTGTAAAAACAACAACGGTAATCGGATTAAATGCCTACATAGTTTCGGTCGAAACAGATGTGGTAAATTCACTGCCAGCAATCTCAATAGTCGGACTTCCTGACGCATCGGTCAACGAAGCAAGAGATAGGGTTAAATCCGCAATCAAGAACTCGGGATTTACTTTCCCTGCGAAAAAAGTCATAATAAACCTTGCTCCCGCTGATTTGAAAAAAGTCGGAACAAGTTTTGACCTGCCAATCGCTGTCGGAATTTTGACGGAAGAAGAAGTCTTACTACCCGAAAAAACAAAAGATTACGCTTTTTTAGGGGAATTATCTCTTGACGGCTCAATAAGAGGAGTAAACGGAGTTTTACCGCTTGTTTTGGGTCTAAAAGAAGCAGGCATAAAAAACGTTATCGTTCCGCAAGCAAACGTAAACGAAGCCGCTTTGTGTGTCGGAATAAATGTTTACGGAGCAAAACATTTAACAGAAGTTGTAAACCATTTTACGGAAAGTCCTATTCCGCAAACTACCGTTGATGTTCAGGCATATTTGACGAAACCCACCGAACAGATTTATACCTACGATTTTAAAGACGTAAAAGGTCAAAAAAAAGCGAAAAAAGCCCTTGAAATTGCGGCAGCGGGCGGACATAACATCTTGATGACAGGTTCACCGGGGTCAGGGAAAACCCTTATGGCTAAATGTTTTTCTTCAATCCTTCCACCGTTAGAACTTGAAGAAGCCTTAGAACTCACAAAGATTTACAGTATTTGCGGTCTGTTATCCGATAACGAGCCGTTAATGGTAAAACGTCCGTTTAGAGCAGTTCACCACACCGCCTCGGCAAACGGAATTATCGGGGGCGGAAGCACTCCAACTCCGGGGGAAATCACACTTGCCAATCGTGGAGTATTATTTTTAGATGAAATGGCGGAATTTCCACGTCAGGTATTAGAGGTTTTACGTCAACCGTTGGAAGACGGCGAAATCGTGATTTCAAGAGCAAAACATTCAATAAAATATCCTGCGAAATTTATCTTACTGGGTGCGATGAATCCTTGTCCTTGCGGGTTTTTGGGCGACAAAGAAAAGCCTTGCACCTGCACGGATTTTCAAATCAGCAGATATTTAGCAAAGCTTTCAGGTCCGTTACTTGACAGAATCGACATTCAGGTAGAAGTTCCAAGACTTACCCCGACAGAACTTCTCAATTCTACCTCAGAAGAAGAAACCTCGGAAACTATCAGAAATCGAGTAATTAAGGCAAGAAAAATTCAAATCGAAAGATATAAAAACGAAAAGATTTTAACAAACTCGGAATTAACCTCAAAACTAATCAAAAAATATTGTCCGATTGATGAAAAATCTCGTGAAATGCTTAAAATTGCCATTGTGAAATATCAACTTTCAGGACGCCGATACGACAGGATTTTAAAACTTGCAAGAACTATTGCCGACCTTGCTGAAAGCGAACAAATTCAACAAATTCACCTTATGCAGGCTCTTCAATTCAAAATGTTTGACCCTGAAAATTATCGCAAAGGCTAATTATTTCCCTAAAAGTTCATCAAAAAACGACTTTAACAAGCAGATTTTTTCGCTCCCGATTGCAGTAAAGGAAACAGTTTTGTTTTGCAGTTTCAAATAAAAAACAGCCTCATTAAACACCACCATTTTTGAAGAGATAAAAAACACTACTTTTGGCTTTTTCTCATCAACTCTATAATCCAAAACATCGGCAAATCCCACGTTTTGCCCATTTATTATAATTGAATTATCTAAAATTTTTATAATATCTTTTTTCAAAATCTTTTTGATTATCAAAAATCGTGGGAAATAAATTCCCGAAAAAATAACCAAACTCAAAACCGTTGTCAAAACAGAAAACCTGTGCAACAAAAACATATAAGCAATAAAAAACACCACAAGAAAATAAAACCCGAGAACTCCGAGTATTATCAAGGTTGAATTTTCTTCTGCGTTTTTAAATTTGTTATCTTCCATTCACACTTCCTAAAAATTTACTCGGAAATATCTTTAACCTCGTATTTATCCATCAATTTGTTGCGTTTTTCTTTAGAGATAATAGCACCAATACCAAGCCCTGACAAGGCTCCCGCTATTACCCCAAGCGGTTTCCAAATTTTCTTTTCAGATTTTGCACCCAATATTCCGCCAAGTATTGCCAACCCGCCAACAAGCACGGCGGTTAATTTCTTCAAAAAAGAAGATTGTTTATTGTATTTTGCAACAAATTCGTCAGCATTTGCAGTTTTTATCTGATAACTCGGCATATACACAGCTCTCGTGTTATCTTTCCTAAAATCCAAGCGAACACGCTTATTATCTATATTTGAACCAATTTCTAATCTCATAATGCTAACTTAACTCTTCTTATGAAATTTTAAAACTGCCCTATTTTCTCAAAAATTTTGCCGACAATCTATTATACAATTCGCCTGCATATTCCATTTTGAAAAGCAAATTTAAAGGAATATAAACCGCCAAACAAATAAATCCGATAGCAGATATTTTTAAAATTTCAAACGGAACTTTTGCACTGATATGTACAAATTTGTCAAATTCAACCGCACATAACCAACATATTCCAAGAGTAATAATACCCGAAACAGTCATTTTTAACAAGTTTATGAACAAGGATTTATAATCCATTTTCATTTTCTTTGTAATAAAAATACCCAAAACAACAGCATTGAATAAGGTTACAAACGAAGTTGAAAGCGTAATTCCACCAATACCGAAGTGCATTTTAGAAATCAAAACCCAGTTTAGTAAAAGTTTCAAAATTATTGAAGAAAACGCTACCAAAAACGGAGTTTTTGAATCATTAAACGAATAATAAACTCTTGTTATGGAATCTCTAAATACATAAGGAATGATTGAAACAGACAAGAACCACAAGGCTTCCGTCACCATAAATGACGCATTTTCATCAAACACACCGTGTTCAAACACAAGTCTTACAACATCTAATCCGACAACCAAAATTCCGATGATAATAGGAATTGCTCCGAAAAACAAAACCCCGACACCTTTATTAAAATAGTTTTTAATACCTTCAAAATCGTTATCGGCTACAAGTTTTGCAAAAATCGGAAACAACGGAACCAAAAACGCCGTAACCAAAATTCCTACAGGGAATTGGAAAACTCTATTTGCATACCCAATCGCTGTCCAAGCACCTTCCGAAATCGAAGAGGTAAAGAACATATCTACATAAATATGAATTTGTCCTACAGTCGAACTCAACACCGCAGGAAACAACAATTCGCAAATCTCGTTGAAATGCTGATTATTACGAAATTCAAAAACAGGTTTCAAGCGATATCCGAGCTTTCTCACGTTCGGATACTGAATTATCCACTGCAAAACCGCACCAATCGTGGTTGCCCACGCCAAAGCATACCCTTTATTGTCATTCGGTACAAGCATTACCAAAATAATTATCGACAAACTCATAATTATCGGGGACAAATTCGGGAGCATAAATTGTTTATAAATAATCAACAAACCGTAATAAATTCCGACAATTCCGCCAATCAAAAGCAACGGAGTCATTATTCGCAAATGCTCGGCAGCCAACGCAATCATCTGCTGAGAATCCCCCGAAATTATCAGCCCCATAATTTGTTTAGGGAAAATAAACATTATAACGGAAAGCACCACAAAAAAGATAATTGTAGCGTTCATAAAAGTTGAATAAAGACGGTTAACTTCTTCACTCGGTTTGTCGTTAATATTCGGGATTAACTTTGAAAATATCGCCACCGTTGCACTGTGAAAAGGTCCGCCAACTCCGCCCAACAAAATCAAAGACAACGACAAAATCTGATAAGCATAGTAATAAGCATCCGATACCATTGAAGCACCGTAATAATTTGCGATAATAATATCTCTTACAAAACCTATCAACTTACTGACGATTGTAACCACCGCAATTAACCACGCAGCCTTCAAGACACTTGGCGTTTTTGTTTCTTTTATAACGTTATTATTTTCCATTCTTCTCAACCAATTCTATGTACATTCTCAATCCCTTGTTCTGCCCTTGCGAAGTCGGGTACTTAAATTCTACGGTATTTAAACCGCTATGCAAAAAGTTCGACAAATCCAACACATTATACCTGTCAGACGTATCAAACGTAACTTTTTCATCCACTCCGTTCACCGAAATATCAATATAAGAAACCTTGTATTTATTATCAATTACAAGTGAAGCCTTCCCCTCAGGAGCAAAAAATGTCTGCGAGTAGTATTTTTGTGCGGAATTACCCGACAAAATAAACGGTTCTGTCGCAAGAGTAATCCCCGAGTAATAGTGTTTCAAAATCTCTTCATAAGATTTTCCCAACTCTTTGCCCATATACCCCGCACCGTACTGGCTCATTCCGACACCGTGACCAAATCCGCCACCATAAGCTTTGACATAAATCAAATCTCCGTCTTCATTATATTCATGTTCAAAGACTAAATTAGCACTTGGCAAAGCTTTTCCGTCTTTTGTAAGCAAACGTCTAATCATCAATTCTTTTTGGACAACGTAATTTCCGCACTCGGTTTGAATTTCGAGTTCCATAACTTTTCCCGAAACTCCACGGCGTAAAACCTTCAACTGTTTCACAATCCCGATAGTTTCACCCTTTTGTACCGCAGGTTTTATAAACCCCGTAGCACTTTGAGTTGCAAGATTTGCCTGAATAGCCTCCTGAATTTCCTGTCCATTCCACTCTCTTGTCCAACGATAGTAAGAAGAATTGACATCGTAAGATTTCGGTTTTGATTTATAAAACTTTTCTGCAGCCTCTTCATTATCTAACAAAGGAGTTTGCGGATTGTCGGGAACGCCGTGCAAATACGGTTTGTCAGGTGCAGGAAATTGTTTTGTTAAAGGGTCTGAGAAAGCATTTTTGTAACTTTCCGAGTACCCGCCCGCAGTTGAAGAATACTGAGCCAAAATCAAATCCCAATTATAAAGTGCCACGATTCCCGTTGTTTCAAGCACCGCTTTATTAGAAAGTTCTTTTTCCGTGTTTGCCCCAAAATAAACCTGACTTGCAACAGAATCCACAACGTCATAATTCGGATTAGCCTTCACTCGTGGGGACAAAA
Source organism: Acutalibacteraceae bacterium (assembly GCA_963654845.1). Taxonomy (GTDB): domain Bacteria; phylum Cyanobacteriota; class Vampirovibrionia; order Gastranaerophilales; family Gastranaerophilaceae; genus Zag111. The sequence continues at coordinate 20,497 of CAVKDD010000001.1, forward strand.
CATAATTTCTTGCCGCAACACTTTGAGCCTTTAATGCCTCTAACCCAAATGACACGGGCATTTCATTCGGGACAACGCCTCTCAAATACTCTTCTAATTCAAGAGAATTTACGATATAAAAGCTTCCGCCGTTCGGAGTTGAAATCAATTCGATTTGCCTACGATAAACGGCATCTTTGCCCGCTCTTTTCAAATCCTTGACACCTAAAAATCCGAAATCAGACTTCAAAATAACAGGACCTGAAACCTTTGCAATAACATTTCCGCACTTATCGGTCAAAACAAAAATTTTACCGACCATAGAAACATTTATAACATTTTCGCCGTCATAAGTGTCAATATAAGTATTGTTATTATAAAGCTCAAACTCACCCGTTCCGTATAATGAAGCGGTAGTCCATGTGTAAGACGAAAAACCGTTAGTTCCGATACCGACACGCACGGTTTTTGATTTTGGGATATCACCATAAAGACTGTTAAATTCTGACTCTTGAGCAATTTGCAAAGCCGATTGCGGAAGATTTCCCATAAACGAGGCAAAACATCTCTCACAACCTAACACACAAAATATCAAAAATATTATCCCAAAAATTCTCATAATTTAATTATAAGACAAATAAAAAGAAACCTTGAAAAAGGCTTCTTTTTACTCATCTTTTCTTCTATTTTTTCTCCACAATCGTGCCGTCTTTAGTGTCTTTCAAGACAATTCCGATACCGTCTAACGCAACACGAATTTTATCGGCAATCTCCCAATTTTTCTCGGCTCTTGCCTGTTTTCTCAATTCCAAAATTTCGTCCATTGAACAGAAAGTTTTTTCTAATGCCACAGAAACTTTTTCCACCGCATTTGATAATTCTTCTTCTGTCAACGCCGCTTTTTCAAACGTGAAACCGAGAACAGAACCTAATTTGTACAAAATTGTATAAGCGTTAGGCTCACCTTTATTCGCCTTAGTTGCCAAATCAAACAACACAGCCAAAGCCTTTGAAGTGTTCAAATCTTCGTCCATTGCTTCAACAAAGGCTTTGTATTCCTCAGTCGTCGTAATATCAAAGTCTTCATTTATCGGTGTTTGTTTTGCATTAACAAGTCGTTTTACACCTGCCTGAGCCGCTGATAACGCTTCGTCAGAAAATTCAACAGGCATTCTGTAATGATTTGTCAAAATGAACAATCTCAAAGTATTTGCATCGTAATTTTTCAACATATCATCAATAGTTAAGAAATTACCCAAAGATTTTGACATTTTTTCTTTGTTAATAGTTACAAAACCGTTGTGTAGCCAGTAATTTACGAACTTGCAACCGTTTGCACATTCAGATTGGGCGATTTCGTTTTCGTGGTGAGGAAAAATCAAATCCGCCCCACCTGCGTGAATATCAATAGTTTTGCCCAAATATTTTCTGCTCATTGCGGAACATTCAATGTGCCAGCCCGGACGACCAACGCCCCAAGGTGATTTGTAACCGAATTTTTCGTCTTTTTTCCACAACGCAAAATCCAACGGGTCTTCTTTTAACTCGCCAACTTCAATTCTTGCACCGCTTTCAAGTTTATCAATAGGTTGTTTTGAAAGATAACCGTATTTAGGGAACTTTTTAACTCTAAAATACACATCCCCGCCTGATTCATAAGCATAACCTTTAGCAATCAAATCTTTGACAATAGAAATCATTTCTCCCAAAGTTTTTGTTGCAAACGGTTCAATATCAGGTTTCAAAGTATTCAAAGCCTTCATAGAGTTTTCAAACTGTTTGTACCAATATTGAGAAACCTCAGTCGGTGTCTTACCTTCTTTTTCTGCCTTTTTAAGAATTTTATCGTCAACATCGGTAACATTACGGCAATAAGTCACCTCATAGCCTTTAAATTTCAAATATCTGTACAAAACATCCCATGTAATATAACATCTTGCGTGCCCCAAGTGTGCATAATCATAAACAGTAGGTCCGCAAACATACATTTTAACCTTGTTTTCTTCAATCGGTTTAAATTC
>CAVKDD010000002.1:0-15503 GCA_963654845.1 Acutalibacteraceae bacterium
ATCATCAGTTGAATAAAGACGTCCTGCGATATCAATAAAAACAGAAGATTGATCACACGGATACATAGTTATTGCATTACCGTCTAAATTACGTTGAGTAATCTTTTGATTTGGGTCAAAATTTCGCCAATCGTGAGATGAATCTTTACTTTGCCCTTTGAAATATAACATGAATTTTTGTAAAGATTGGGTGCTACTATGATAGTCATTCAATCCACCCAAATAATCGATATCATGAAAAGATGCCCCCTCATTTGTGTAAAAAAGTTTAGCCGCTTGGTTCAAATCGCTGTAGGTGTTAAAAAATTGTGTTTTTAATTTTTTATTACTTATATCTGTCAAAAGAGAAGGTATTGTCATTGCTGCAACTACACCTATAATTCCAAGCGTAATAAGCACTTCCGCAAGTGTAAAACCAAACTTTTTACGTTTATTTATAAACTTTCTCATTCTCTCAACTCCTCTTTTGCTAGTACAGCTAGTTGTAACTTTTGCTAGTATAGCTAACAATTTTGGAATGAACAAGGAATATTTACAAAAGTTTGCAAAAAATCTAAAACGATTAAGACACGAAAAAGGTCTTACTCAAGACGATTTGGCAACTGAGGGAATTTCTCGTTCTATGATTAGTTTGATTGAAATTGCAAGAACAGACCTTACCGTTTCCAAAGTTAAACTTCTTGCCGATATTTTGGAAGTTCACCCCAAAGATTTGTTCGACTTTGAAGATTAATTTTATTTTCTTCCCTAAAAAAATATATTAATAAACATTCATAAATTGTTGTTTTTAATTGAAATAAAACATGTTTATGAGATAATTATTATAGGCTAAATGTAAAAATAGCGATGTACATATAAATGAAAAAAGGAAAGAAAAATGGCAAGAAAAACTCCATTGGAAAAAATTAGAAACATTGGTATTGCAGCCCACATCGATGCCGGTAAAACAACTACAACAGAACGTATTTTGTTTTACACAGGTAAAACTCACAAAATCGGTGAAACTCACGACGGTGCTGCCGTAACTGACTTTATGGAACAAGAAAAAGAACGTGGTATCACAATCCAATCTGCTGCTGTTACAGCAACTTGGAAAGGTCACCAAATCAACATCATCGACACCCCCGGACACGTTGACTTTACAATCGAAGTTGAACGTTCATTGCGTGTATTAGACGGTGTTGTTGCCGTATTCTGTGCGGTTGGTGGTGTTCAATCTCAATCAGAAACAGTATGGCGTCAAGCTAACAGATACGAAGTTCCTCGTATGGTATTCGTAAACAAAATGGATAGAACAGGTGCTGACTTCTACAGAGTTGTTGACCAAATCAAAAACAGATTAGGTGCTAACGCTGTTCCTATTCAGTTGCCAATCGGTGCTGAAGATAAATTCACAGGTCTTATCGACCTTATGACTATGAAAGCCGAAATCTACACTAACGATTTAGGTACAGACATTAGAGAAGAAGATATCCCTGCTGATATGATGGAAAAAGCTCAAGAATACCACGATGCTATGGTTGAAGCTATCGCTTCAGAAGATGATGCTTTGATGGAAAAATTCTTCGAAGATCCTGAATCAATCACTATCGATGAATTGAAAGCAGTATTGAGAAAAGCAGTTTGCGATAACAAAATCGTTCCTGTAACTTGCGGTACAGCATTTAAAAACAAAGGTGTTCAATTATTGTTGAACGCAGTTGTTGATTACATGCCATCACCTGTTGATGTAAAAGCTATCGAAGGTGAATTGGAAGACGGTACAAAAACTGAAAGACACTCTTCAGACTCAGAACCGTTCTCAGCATTATCATTCAAAGTTATGACAGACCCGTTCGTAGGTCGTTTGACTTTCTTAAGAGTTTACTCAGGTATCATCACTTCAGGTTCTTACGTTTTGAACTCTACTAACGGAAAGAAAGAACGTATTTCAAGATTGGTTCGTATGTATGCTGACCAAAGAATTGAAGAATCAGAAGTTTACGCAGGTGACATCTGTGCTGCAGTTGGTTTGAAAGACACAACTACAGGTGACACCTTGTGTGATGAAAAAGCTCCTATCATCTTGGAAAGAATGACCTTCCCTGAACCGGTTATCTCAGTTGCTATTGAACCTAAAACAAAAGCTGACCAAGATAAAATGGGTATCGCTCTTCAAAAACTTGCTGAAGAAGATCCTTCATTCAGAGTTAAATCTGACGAAGAAACAGGTCAAACAATCATTTCAGGTATGGGCGAACTTCACTTGGATATCATCGTTGACCGTATGATGAGAGAATTCAAAGTAGAAGCTAACATCGGTAAACCTCAAGTTGCATACAGAGAAACTATCAGAGGTACTGCTGATCAAGATTCTAAATTTGCTCGTCAGTCAGGTGGTAAAGGTCAATATGGTCACGTTAAAATCAGAATTTCTCCGGCTGAAGAAAATGCAGGATTTGTATTTGAAAACAAAATTGTCGGTGGTGCTATTCCGAAAGAATACATCGAACCTGCAAGAAAAGGTATGGAAGAAGCTCTTGAAGGCGGTATCTTAGCAGGATTCCCTATGATTGACGTTAAAGTTGAACTTTACGATGGATCTTACCACGAAGTCGATTCATCTGAAATGGCATTCAAAATTGCTGGTTCAATGGCTATCAAAGAAGGTACAAGAAAAGCTCAACCATGTATCTTAGAACCTATGATGAAAGTTGAAATCGAAATTCCTGATGAATTCACAGGTACAATCATCGGTGATATCTCTAGAAGACGTGGTCGTGTTGAAGGTCAAGAACCTCAAGGAAACACAGGTAACGTAATCGTTAGAGCATTGGTTCCGTTGGCTAACATGTTCGGTTACGCTACAGACTTGAGATCTAACACTCAAGGTCGTGGTACATTCTCTATGGAATTCCATAACTACGAACAAGTACCTAGAAACATCGAAGAAGAAATCATTTCTAAATCAGGTGCTGCTAAAGCATAGTTTAGAGAAGACAACTTTTATAAAAGAAATAACCCGATTTTATCAGTCGGGTTATTTTTTTATCATAAATTATAGTTTTGGTAAAACCTAAAATCTTAGCCTTATTTACCGCCAACGCTTCCATAAGTGAAGTCGTTTTTGATATTTGTTGACAACAATTTTTGCCAAGAAGTTTCATAGGTTTGAATTTCGTTCAACTGGTTTTCAAGATTTTCTTTTTCAAGTTCCAGTTGAGATTCCCAAGAATTTATACTTGCCATTTCAAACTCGTGTTCATTCAACAAGATTTCATACTGTTCGCTGTATTCGTCAGTCCCGTAACCGTATTCATCATCATAATACAAAGCAGATAATTGTTGGTTAAAGTTTTGTTGTTTTGTTTGAATTTGTTTTGTTGCAGATAATTGATTCATCTGAACGTTTGATAATTGGTTTGAAATACTGCTTTTTTGTTGTGTAAAGAATAACAATTTTTCTTGTAAATTTGCAATAGCCATAATTTTATCCTCTTCTTATTTATTTGTGCTCTTACATATATAAAGTATTTCAGCACCCTGCGATTTCAGAAACGGTTTAATTTGTAACATTTATTTACAAACAGAAATTTAAACGGGGAAAGGATTGACTTTTACCCCAAAGACATTAAATTATTAGTATGTTTTGGAGTGAAATATTTAATATTAACCACAAATGCCACCACAACCATGTGCCGCTTGAAAACGACATCGGATATTGTCCTGATTGTGGGGAACTCGTTGAAAATCACTGGTACATTGCAAGATGTGCGTGCTGCGGAATGAAAGAGCGAGCAACAATCCGCAAAGATGAGGTCGTGCCTGAAGACGGCTTTTGTCATAATTGCGGAAGCAAGGCTTACGTCATTGAAGAAATCGAAAAAATCGACTGTATTAATATAAATTATGCAATCGTTGTGCGAAAAGTTGTAGAAGACGAGGTTAAGGAATATACCCAAAGTTGGCTTGAGGCTATGCAAACATCAGGCTACACACCAAAACAGCTGCAGCAATTCCGATAAAATCCGCCAATAATCCAACAACAAGGGCATATCTGATTTTAGAAATTCCAACCGCCCCAAAATAAACGGCAAGCACATAAAAAGTCGTTTCGCTACTGCCAAGCATAATTGCGGCAAGTTTTGTGGAATAAGCATCAGGACCTGCGGTATTTGCAATGTCCGAGAAAATTCCAAGAGCCCCCGAACCTGAAAGTGAGCGTACAATCATTAACGGTAAAACATCTGAGGTTATGTGGAATTTTGTCAAAACAGGTGCGAAAAGATTTGCTAAAAGGTCGATTGCTCCGCTTGCTCTAAACATTGAAATTCCGACAATAATTGCGACCAAATACGGAATAATTTTTACCGCAACCTTGAATCCGTCTTTTGCACCTTCGGTAAACTCTTCATAAACGGAAACTTTTTTAATTAACCCAACGGTCAGCACGGTAATAAGAATAGCAGGCAATGCCCAAAGCGAAATTATATTCAGTAATTTAACCATTTTCACTGCCGCCTTTCTTTGCCGTCAGACCTTGAAAAATCTTTGCAATTAAAATAGCGGAGACAAACGCAATCGAAGTCACAATAAGTGTCGGAGCGATAATTTCGGTCGGATTTTTGTAACCGATTCCGACCAAAACTGCAAGAACCGTTGTCGGAATAAGTTGAAACCCTGCGGTATTCATTCCCAAAAACAAACACATTGAGTTTGAAGCCTGTTTTTTCGCTTTATTTTCTTTTTGTAATTCTTCCATTGCACGAATCCCGAAAGGAGTTGCCGCATTAGCAAGCCCGAACGCATTAGCGGTAAAATTCATTGCTATATCGCCGATTGCAGGGGAGTTTTCGGGTAATTCATTGAATAAAAATTTCGTAATCGGTTGCAAAAGTTTTGAAATAAATTTAATAATTCCTGATTTTTCTGCAATTCGCATCATTCCAAGCCAAAACGCCATAATTCCGATTAGCGAAAACGCAATTTTAACAGACAATTCAGCCCCGTCCATAATTGAATTTACGACATCTTGGAGTTTTCCGTTTATTGCTCCGATTATGATTGATGCAACGATTAAGAAATAAAAAATATAATTCATGCCCCGATTATTGCATTAAAACACAGCCTAGTCAAATATAGCCGAGAAAAGAATACCGTTTGCAAATTTATTTTAGAATATTTATAATTAATATGAGAGGGCAAATTTAGTAATGACGAAGGAAATCAATTCAATAAAAATAAAAGGTGCAAGAGTTCACAACCTAAAAAATATAGACGTAGAAGTTCCGCTAAACAAAATAGTAGGAATAGCGGGAGTTTCAGGCTCGGGGAAATCCTCATTAGCCTTAGGAGTTTTGTATTCGGAAGGTTCAAGAAGATATTTGGAAGCCCTTTCCACCTACACAAGACGAAGAATGACACAGGCTGAAAAGGCTTTAGTTGACGAGGTTTTGTACGTTCCGGCAGCACTTGCACTCCACCAAAGACCAAGTGTACCGGGGGTAAGAAGCACCTTCGGAACAGGCACGGAATTGTTGAACAGTTTAAGATTGATGTTTTCAAGACTTGCAAGTCACAAATGCCCAAACGGACACTATGTCGAACCGAGTTTAGCGGTTGCGGCAGAACAGGAACTTGTTTGTCCCGTGTGCGGCGAACATTTTTACGCCCCGTCAGCCGAAGAACTCGCCTTCAACAGTCAGGGAGCATGCCAGACCTGTGGCGGAACGGGAATTGTCCGAACCGTTGACAAATCAACACTTGTTCCTGATGAAAATTTAACGATAGATGAAGGAGCGGTCGCACCATGGGGAACTTTGATGTGGTCGTTGATGACGGAGGTTTGCCGAGAAATGGGCGTTCGCACGGACATTCCGTTCAAAGACTTAACCGAAAAAGAAAAGGATATCGTCTATAACGGACCTGCCGAGAAAAAACATATTTTTTACAAGGCGAAAAACACAAACCAAGCGGGCGAACTTGATTTCACTTATTACAATGCGGTTTATACCGTTGAAAACGCACTGTCTAAAGTCAAAGACGAAAAAAGTATGAAACGAGTTGAGAAATTCTTGAAACAAGAGATTTGCCCTGATTGTAACGGTTCAAGACTTTCTCAAAAAGCAAGAGAACCGAAACTTTTGGGGATAAGTTTAGACCAAGCCTGCAAAATGACACTATCAGAACTTGTCGAGTGGGTAAAACAAGTTCCGACCTCACTTCCAAAAGATATGCAACCAATGGCTGAAAGCATTTGCGAGTCCTTCCAAAGTGTGGCAAAACGCCTTATGGATTTAGGTTTAGGGTATTTGTCACTAGATAGAGCCGCCTCAACGCTTTCAACAGGCGAAAGACAAAGAATGCAACTTGCCCGCTCCGTACGAAACAGAACAACAGGCGTTTTGTATGTTCTTGATGAGCCGTCAATCGGGCTACACCCGTCAAATATTGTCGGCTTGAAAGGGGTTTTGCACGACCTGCTCTCAGACGGAAATTCAATTATTTTGGTTGACCACGACACCCAAATCTTAAAAGAAGCCGACCATATTATCGAAATGGGTCCAAAAGCGGGTGTTAACGGCGGATATGTAATCGCACAAGGCACGGTAGAAGAGTTGGCAAACAACCAAAACTCCATAATCGGCGGTTTTTTGTCAGGAAAATCAAAAGTACGGGTTCAGAAATTTTCGGACAATTCAGAGGTATTTGAACACGGCAAAATTCACTTGGAAACCGATAAAATTCACACTGTCAAACCGCTAAAAGTCGATATTCCGAAAGGAAAATTAACAGTAGTTACAGGTGTTTCAGGCTCAGGAAAAACCACAATGGTATTGGAAAGCCTTGTTCCGGCACTGGAAGCGTTAACCAACGGGACAAAACCGCCAAAACACATCAAAAAAATTGAAGCGGACGAAATCGAACAAGTCAAACTGATTGATGCAACACCTATCGGCATCAACGTTCGTTCAACGGTTGCGACTTATGCAAACATTCACGATGAACTGAGAAAAGTTTTTGCAAAAATTGCAAAAAATAGCGGACTTTCTTACAAATCAGGGGATTTTTCATACAATACGGGAAGTTTGAGATGTCCTGTTTGTGACGGAACTGGCGTGATAAACTTGGACATTCAGTTTTTACCCGATGTTGAAATTCCGTGCCCCGAGTGTGGCGGTTCACGTTATGCAAAAACACTTCAAAACATAAAATACAACGGGCATTCACTCCCTGAAATTATGGCAATGGACGTAAGCACGGCCCTTGAGGTTTGCAAAGACATAAAAATCGTTAAACAACGGCTGGAAGTCTTGCAGGATTTAGGTTTGGGATATTTGACACTTGGCGAAGCCACCCCCAGCCTGTCAGGCGGGGAGGCTCAACGTCTGAAACTTGCAAGCGAAATGAGAAAATCTCAATCCAGTTCCGTGTTTATCTTTGATGAGCCAACAATCGGACTTCATCCGCTGGATGTTCAAACCCTGCTCAATGTATTTTCGACCTTACTTCAAAACGGGGCAACAGTAATTGTTATTGAGCATGATTTAGATGTTATACGAAATGCCGATTATATTATCGATATGGGACCTGAAGGCGGAAAAGACGGCGGAGAAATCATTTTTGCGGGATTACCTAAAGACATAAAATCCTGCAAAGCCTCAAAAACCGCACAATTTACCTAACACCCCAAAAAGATTTCCAAAAATAAAATGTTAACTTTGTAAATAAATTTCTCAATTTTGAAATTTCACATAAACTAAAAACTTTATATAAACATAAGAGAGAAATTATGAACAACGCAATCGAAGAAATCAAAAGGCAATACACCTACGCAGTTCAACCTGTGAAATTTTTTGAGGCTCGGAATAACCAAGCCACTCAAAAAGTTGCGTTTGATTTTCTCAACAACATTAAACCGAACGGCAGTAACCCGTTTCACCCTGACGTGTCAAACTCAGAGAAAGGAAACAAACTTGATATAATGAGCTAATTATGCAAAATAATCGCAACGCATACCGCAAGGCATATAATCTGCAAGCAACGGATTACCGTTTCTATCAGTCATAGGAACAGATGCACCCTGTTGAGGAGCACGTTCATATTTGATAGCAGCAACACCTGCCGCTTTAGCAGGATTGGTAACTCCCGTAAATGCAGGCTTTGTCCGTTGTGTGTATTGAACACTTTGCGGATTTAAAAATGCTGATATTAAACTTTTTCCCGTTACCGGTGCCATAATATTACTCCAATTTTCCCTTATATTATAATAAAGGATTTGGAAAGTCAAAAATTGCTAATTTTTGTGTAAATATTAAGAAACATTACGACATAATGAAATTATTTCTGTAATTTTGCCTGTATGTCGGCTTGTTCAAATTCAAGCGTTGCGGAACATTTACGTTTACTCGCTCGTCTTTTTTCTCTTTAAACTCAGTCAATCCTACTGCCGGAACTTCATCTTTGATAAAAATTTTTAACAATTCCATACTATACCAATCCTTCTTTTTTTTGTGTATAATATGTTTAATGGAATTTTAAGAAAAGTCAAAAAGGAGAAATAATTATGGCAGAAAAAGTTACAAAAGAAATGAATATTTTGGAAATTGCTCAAAAACACCCTGAAAGTATTGAAGTTTTCCACAGATACGGTTTGGGTTGCTTAGGTTGTGCAGCAGCAAGATTTGAAAACTTGGAAGCAGGAGCAAAAGTTCACGGTTATGACGCTGATGCAATGGTTGCTGATATCAATGCTTTGATTGAAGCTGTTGAATAATTCCAAAAGATTTCAAAAAGACATTGAAAAAGGACTTGATTTAACTCAAGCCCTTTTTTATTATAAATTTTCTTTCAAATTTCACTGATTAACTTGCTTTTGCACTACCCAAAAAGCCTGCCATTGAAGGCGGATTAGTCATTACTCTTTGCGGAGCAACGCTTGCAATTTGCGGTTGAGGTTCGCCTTGTTCTTTTTTGATTCGTTTTGCTGTCATTTTTTCACACGCATTTGTCAACCAAATAATCAAGCCCGGAACAAGTACGATTGTTGACAAGAAGTCAAACATACTGTTACAAGTTTTAGCAGTTTCAAGCATTCCGTTGCCGTCTTTGAACAACTTGTAGAAATCTTTGATATCTTTACCGTTTTCGGCATTTGCAGCACGCAACGCATCTTTGATTTCAGAAACAGAAGCTTCTGCGTAAGTTTTATTAGTATGTTTTTTAACAATATTTTCAACTGCAGCCTTGATGTCTTTGTCTTTTGTGAAGGCTTTTTTAATATTACCGCCGCTTTTTTCAATAAATTCGATAAAGCCGTTTACCTGACCTTTGTATTTATCAATATTTGTATATTTTGAAGTCAATTCATTTGATGAAAGAACTTTGTGACCGTCATTGCTTGGTTTTACATAAGCGATAATTTTCTTGAAGATATTTTTACCGTCTAAATGTTTACGATTCAATGCCAAGCCCGTAACCTTAGAGAATAAATCTGTTGATAATCTTGCAACAGCCTTTGCACCAAACAACAAGGTTGTAAAGGCAACCATATCACGGAGCAAAATTTCACCAAAATCATATTTATCCTGAGCCTTTTCAAGTCTTGGCGGAATACAGAAACCATATAACAAAGTTGCCATTGCACCGCCTGAAATTACAGGTCCGTTCAATTCAAACATATCTGTAAAGTAATTTGTGAATTTATTTTTGAACGCACTTTGAGAAATTGAACCTAATTTTGAAGACAAGCCCGTGAAGGCAACGTTTGCCTTTTTATCGGCATTTACCTTAGACGGGTCAGCATTTGCAGCTTTGTCGTTCTTTTTACCCGCCAACGCAGGGTTTTCTTTCAAGCCCATATTGTAAAGTTTTGGAATTTGAGTGTAGAACAAAGCAACCGTTCCGAACAAGCCCAAATTCGTCAACAATCTTGTACCCATTTTATTTTTGGTAAATTGTTTGATAGAAGCTTCAATATTTTCGGCATTAATATTGTCTTTGATGAATTTTTGAGTAGTTTTGCTTGCATCATCAAAGTAATTGTTCAACGCTCCCAACAATTCGCCGATAGTACCGTTGTTTTTTCCGCCCTTGATAGTTGAAGACATAAATACGGAAGTTTCATCAACAACTCCGCCGATTTTACTCTTCTTCAAGGTCATAAAGGCTTCTTCAACACTTCCGCCAAGTTCTTGAATTTTTTGTGCCTTTGTAGCCTTTTTAAGGTCTTTATTAGCCATTATTTCTTCAATTTTAACCTGACGTTTTGCAAAATCTTCAGCAGTTGAAGCAATTTCTTCGGCTGACATTTTTTCAGCCTCAGGCAATACCCCGTTTACACTGTTTTCAATTACATCAGTAAACACACCTTTGTAAAATTCTGCTTTTTGAGTGGCTGCATTACCTGCTTGAACAAGTTTTGCATTGTCCGTAACAAATTTTTCGTAAGGTTTTTGGAAACTGTCAAGATAGCCTAATTTAACATCATTAGCCGCACCATAATGCTTTTTGATGTATTTCATCATAAATAACGGAATGATAAACGCACTCGGACCGGTTATCAATTCTCTTAGCATTTCTTTTCTTGCCAAAGCCCAGTTCAATTCGTGTTTTGGCTTACCGTTTTTGTCCAAAACGACATTACCGTTTTCGTCATGTTTTTCAGGACCGCCACGAAGTAACCCGCCACCGACACGAGGTAACACAAAGCCTAAACCGTCCTGAATAATAAACGAAGTCGCAAAACCGCCTGCTGCAATAAAGTCCATAAGTCCGACTACAGGGTTTTTACCCGTAAAAGATACACTATCTTTTGGCATTTGAGAGTTTGCAACAGGCGAATAAGGTCTGATTATCTGACGTTTTTTCAATTTATTCGCATTATTATTTGAGTCTATATTTTGTGTTATCGAGTTTACTGACATGATCCCTACTAAATCTACCACTACTGTTACATGTTTATTAAAAACAATTCTTAATCCTAAATTGTTAGTTTTTGAGGTAATGTTTCAAAATATTTACACATTTTTCAATGACATTTTAAAACAAGTGTAATTATTATACTTAATCTTTGAAAGAAATACAATAGCAATTACTACAATTATAACAAAAATTAACATATATTAATAATTTTTCTTGGCATTGTACGAAATTTAACCAATTTGAAAGGACAAAACACTATTATCATTTGACACAACACTATGTATCGGCTAGACTACAGGAATGGAAGTAACGATTACAGGAGCAGGTCTTGCGGGTTCGGAAGCCGCATTACAACTTGCAAAAAGAGGAATTAAAGTTAAATTATACGAAATGCGTCCCGTTGTACAAACAGGAGCTCACACAACGGAAGATTGTGCGGAATTTGTTTGTTCAAACAGTTTGGGGTCTTACGACATAACAAACGGTAGCGGACTGTTAAAGCATGAAATGGAAATTTTAGGCGGTGAATTGATTGAAATCGCAAAAGCCTGCCAAGTTCCCGCAGGTAATGCTTTGGCAATAGACCGTCACAAATTTTCTCAAGCCGTTACTCAAAAAATTCTTGAAAACGAAAATATCACGCTCATAAGAGAAGAAATAACCGAAATTCCGCAAACTCCGACAATTATTTCCTCAGGACCTTTAACAAGTTCAAAATTCGCTGAGTCCATAAAAAATTTCACAAATAGCGAATATTTACACTTTTTCGATGCAATCGCACCGATTGTCGAAGTTGACAGCATAAATTTTGACATCGCTTTCTGGGCAAGCCGTTACGACAAGGGCGAAGCCTCTTACATCAACTGCCCGATGAACAAAGAGCAATACGAAAAATTTTACAACATTTTAATTAATGCTCCTAAAATCGAAAAACACGATTTTGAAAAAGGTGCAAAATTCTTTGAAAGTTGCCTTCCTATTGAAGTTTTAGCCTCTCGTGGTGAAGACACTCTAAGATTTGGACCGATGAAACCCGTTGGTTTGATTGACAAACGAACAAACGAGAAAAACTATGCCGTAGTTCAGTTGCGACAAGACAACTCGGCCAAAACTCTATTTAATCTCGTAGGTTTTCAAACAAACTTAAAATGGGGCAGTCAAAAAGAACTTTTGCAATCCATACCGGGACTTGAAAACGTCAGCATCGTAAGATACGGAGTTATGCACAGAAACACATTTATAAATTCACCAACACTGCTAAATCCGACCCTTCAAACCCGCTCAAGAGAAGATTTATTCTTCGCAGGGCAAATAACGGGAACTGAAGGTTACACAGAATCAATCGCTTCGGGACTTTTAGCAGGTATTAACATGGCAAAATATCTAAACGGCGAACCGCTTTTAGAATTGCCGAAAGACACAATGCTCGGAGCATTAACCCACTACATCACAAACCCCGAACACGAGAATTTCCAACCGATAAACTCAAACTGGGGCATCGTTCCGCCTGTTGAACTTCCGAAAAAAGAACGTAAAAACAAAAAACTCAAAGGGCAACTTATGTCAGACCGAGCGATTTCTTCCCTAAAAGCTTATTTAAACAAATAGCACCAAAACCCGTTCGCTGATTGAGTTTTCGAGCAATATCACAAAGAAGCTTGTTTAACAAAACTTCACATTTTGCAAAATAAAAGCAATTCTCAACGTAAAAAATCCTTTATAAATACATACGGGGAAATTACAAAGAAAGGATTTTATTATGGCAGGGGATGGATTCGGAATTACAGCAGGCACAAGCGTTGCATCAACAGGTTATTTGAAACAAATTGGCGAAGTTAAGAAACTTACACCTGAAGAAAAAGCAACTTTTCTTGAAGAATTGAAAAAGATAAGACTTGAAAACCCATCAGGTTTCCAACCAATCACCGACAAAAACGGAAAAATCAGAATGGGCAGAGTCGTTAAATATCAAAAACCGTCATTAAAAGATATTCTTAACGGAGATATTGAAAAACCTTTGGCAAAAGTTAAAAAAGCACAAGTTAAAAAGTTTTTGGAAAAAATCCAAGCATTGGGATTAGACATCACTGAAGAAGACATTATAACCAAAAACGGCACATTGAACCCGAATTTCAAAGTTGACAACAAAGGTAACATCTCTTTCCGTGACATCAAAGCCTATGTTAACGGAAAAGCTCCTAAATACTTTGAAACTGAAAAAGGCGAATGGGCAATCGAACGTCCTGACATCTTCTCTGCAACAGCAACACCAAAACTTGTTGACGACGGAACCAAAAAAGTTTTGCCATATTACCCGACAGATAACAACAAGCCGAAAATCGCTTTATACTATCCGGGACAAGATGACAGCAAAGTAAAAAAATTACCGTACAACCCGTTCCAAGATAGTGCAAAAATTGAACTACAAACTCAAAAAGGTTCTGAAATCAATTATACAAAATATATCGCATAATCAAATCACTTCAATAAAAAAATCAGGTCACATAAATGACCTGATTTTTCGTTTGTTCAAAACATTGAATTAGAACATTAAGCCTGCTTCTCTTGCAGCATCAGCCAATGCAGCAATTCTACCGTGATATAAGAAGCCGCCACGGTCGAATACTACACATTCGATACCTGCTTTTTTTGCTTTTTGAGCAATAGCTTCACCAACAACTTTAGCAGCTTCGATGTTACCACCGTGAGCCAATTTTTCTTTCAAATCTTTGTCGTTTGAAGAAGCTGAAGCCAATGTTACATGATTATCATCATCAATCAACTGAGCATAAATGTGTTTTGTACTTCTGTAAACTGCCAATCTAGGGAATTCAGAAGTTCCTGCCAATTTTACTCTGATTGATCTGTGTCTTTTTTGAACTAATGGTTTTCTTGTTTGTTGTTTAATCATTTTATTATCCTTTCATTGCCCAAACCTGCTTGAAAAACCTAATCAAGAGTTTATACGGGCATAATTTGTATTTTTTCAGGCACAAGCCTGTATTTTGAGCAAATCCAATCTACAAATCCGCTCACTACACCGAATCAAGTTAAACAAGTTCGGCATAAGGTATTCGTAACGCCACTCGTTGAGCCGACTACCAATTTCAAACAATCCGCCGATTTTCTGTCGGCACGCTTGCTTGGGATGCCGAAACAAGTTCGGCATAAGGTATTCATAACGCCACTCGTTGAGCCGACTACCAATTTCAAACAATCCGCCGATTTTCTGTCGGCTCGCTTGCTTGGGATGCCGAAACGAGTTCGACATAAGGTATTCGTAACGCTCACTTCGTTCGCTAACGACTACCTTACTTTTTACCTGCTTTACCGGCTTTACGTCTGATGTATTCGCCTTCGTATTTGATACCTTTACCTTTGTAAACTTCAGGTTTACGTTTAGATCTGATTAACGCTGCAACATCACCAACTTTTTGTTTGTTAGAACCTTTAACGGTGATTTTTGTGTTCGCTTCAACAGAAATCGTAATACCTTCAGGTGGAACGATATCTACAGGGTGTGAATATCCAAGTGCCATATTTAATGTTGTACCTTGCATTTGTGCTCTGTAACCAACGCCGTTGATTTCAAGTTTTTTAACAAAACCTTCTTTAACACCTTGAATAGCGTTAGCAACAAGTGTTCTTGACAAACCGTACAATGCGTCTGTTTCACGAGATGTACCAACTTTTGACAATACAACGTGATTATCTTCTATTTTTACGGCGATTTCAGGACGAACTTCAACAACTTCAGTTCCCAAAGGACCTTTAGCTGAAACAGTTTGTCCGTCAACTTTTACCTCAACTCCTTGAGGAATTTCAACCGGTTTTTTACCAATTCTTGACATTTTTAATTTCTCCTTGTGGTATATGTACTATTTCACGGGCTTTTCTACCAATTACACCCGAAAACTAAGTGTTTGCAAAATTAGTAAACGTAGCAAAGAACCTCGCCGCCAACGTTTTCTTTTCTTGCTTTTCTGTCAGTCAACAAACCTTTTGGAGTTGAAACAACAGCGATACCCATACCGCCCAAAACTTTTTGCAAGTTTTTAGCCTTTGAGTAGTGTCTCAAACCAGGTTTAGAAATTCTTTCTAATTTTGTGATAACAGGTTTTCCGTTAACATCATATTTCAATGAGATAACGATAACTTTGAATTGTCCTTTTTCTTGAACTTCGTAATCAGCGATGAAACCTTCTTCTTTCAAAAGTTTAGCCAATTCGATTTTCAACTTTGACGCAGGAACTTCAACTGAAGGGTGCTTAACTGTGTTAGCATTTCTGATTCTTGTAAGCATATCAGCTATTGGATCTGTGTTCATTCTTTTTCTCCTATCTTAGACCTGCACGGCAATCCCGTGCGGTTTCCTTAAATACTCGTCACTTATCGGATTAATGTTGCTGAAGATTAAAAGTTACCTTTTAGATATCAGCTTTTTCCGACAGTCTGACAATATAAAAATATCATGGAAAAATCAGAAAATCAACCGATAGTAACGATTTATTAAATGTAGTAGTGAAGAAATTTTATTAAGCATATTCAACTTATGACTTATTTTGACGTAAATATATCAAGTAATAGAAAGACAAGAGAAA
>CAVKDD010000003.1:0-14697 GCA_963654845.1 Acutalibacteraceae bacterium
ACCTTGATTAATCCAAGATTTTTGACAGGACTTGATACGGAATTGTTAGAAAACTTAAAATCAAGCCACGACCTTGTGATTACGTTGGAAGACGGTCAAATTGACGGCGGTTTTGGTGAAAAAGTTACAAGATATTACGGAAATTCAGGCATGAAGGTTTTGAATTTCGGTGCTAAGAAAGAATTTACCGACAGAGTGCCTGTTGCAGACTTGTATCAAAGATATCATTTGACAAAAGAACTTATTGTTGAAGATATAAAAAATACAATTTGTGACAAAGTTTCAAAATAAGATAAGTTAATTTTTTAAGGTGACGGATTTGGTAAATTCTCCGAGTCCGTCATTTTTTATGAAAAAAGTTGCTAAAATAATTTTGTCAGAATATAATTGAAGAAAAAGGGGGTAAATAGTGTACACAATTAAAGATGTAGCGGAAATGATGGATATATCGGAACACACTTTGAGATTTTGGGCAAAGAACGACTTTTTCCCGTTTGTAAAGCGTGATAGCCACAATGTACGCATATTTACCGAAGAAGATTTAGGCTGGGTCAGAATTGTTAAATGTTTGCGTTCTGTCGGTACTGATAACAAGTCCATAAAACGTTATATTGATTTGTGCATTGAAGGTGATTCTACAATCCCTGAGAGATATCAGATTATCTTGGACACAAAAGAAAAAGCACTCCAACAAAGAGCGGAAATCGACAAACAAATTGATATGCTGAATTACAAAGTTAATTTTTACCAAAATCTGATTGAGAAAAACGCTATCGACCCGTATAATCCGATAAATAAACAACCTATTGATAATAAAAAAGTTGCTTGTTGTAAGTAAATTTGTTTGTGGGTAAAATTTTCAAGGCGAAAAGTGTTTTGTGCAGATGAAGAAAAATTTGCACTTTTGCTAATATTACTTTTTGTTAACAGAACACGACAAAAAGCCTTGTTTTTGGTAAAATCATTGAGAGATATGTGGATGGTAGATAAGGAGTATAAATAATGAAATCATTTACTGTAGATGAAATTACACAAATTGTCGGTGGTATGTTGACTAAGGTTGAAAGTCCTGAAATTACGCATATTGCACCACCTCTTTTGAGTGATGAACACACATTGGCATTGGCTTTGGGAGAAGAAGAAATCAATAATCTTGCAAAATCAAAAGCAAAGGCTGCATTAGTTCCGTTGGGTGTTCAAATTAACGGATTCACTACTATCGAGGTTGAAAGACCAAGACTTGCAATGATGAAATTATTAAATTTATTCTACGTTCCGCCTGTTGTGAACAAAGATATTCACCCTACGGCAACTGTTGACCCTTCAGCAAAACTCGGTCAAAATGTTTGCATAGGACCAAACGTTGTGGTTTCTCCAAATGCCGTAATCGGTGATAATACAAAGATTTTAGCAAATGTTTATATCGGTAGCAATGCAAAAATCGGTGCAAATTGTTTCTTCCATGCCGGAGTTAATATCGGTGACAGAGTTCAAGTCGGTAACGATGTAATTCTTCATCACGGCGTTTCTTTAGGTGCTGACGGTTTCAGTTTCGTAACCGAAAATCCTAACAATATCGAAAACGCAAGAAAAGACGGCGAAATTAAAGGAAATGATGTTGAACAGGTTATTTTCAAAATTCCTTCAATCGGTTCGGTTGTAATCGGTAATAACGTTGAAATCGGTGCTAATACTGCGATTGACAGAGGTACTATTGAAAATACCGTAATCGGTGATAATACAAAAATTGATGACCTTGTTATGATTGGTCATAACTGCCGTATCGGAAAAGGTTGTTTAATCGTTTCTCAAGTTGGTATTGCAGGAAGCTGCGTAATCGGTGACAGAGTTGTTATCGCAGGTCAAGCAGGTTTGGCTGACCACATCGAAATCGGTTCTGATACAATTATTACAGCAAAAGCGGGTGTTACTAAATCCTTCCCTGCTAAATCAATTATTGTAGGTATTCCTGCAGTTCCGAGAAAAGATTTCATCAAACAATTAAAAACAATGAAAGATGCTCAAGAAATTTTTGCAAAATTCAGAAAATTTGAACCTATGTTGAAGTCTTTTGAAGAAGCACACCAAGAGGTTAAAGGCTAATATGGTTACTTTAAAGAAAGAAGTTAAACTTGTCGGTAACGGCTTAATGAAGAATAAACCTTGCGAAGTGACTTTGTTTCCGTCAAATTCGGGACAAATAAGATACTTTGTTAAAGGGAAAGATTCTTTTACTTCTGATGTTGACCATGTTGTTTCAACCGACCATTGCGTAGTTATGGGAACTAAGAACGCAAGAGCAATGTTGACCGAGCATTTGTCTGCAGCGTTAGCGTTTTGCGGGATTGATTCCGTTGATATTTGTATGACGGAAGACGAAGTTCCTGCATTGGACGGAAGCTCTTTGCAGTGGGTTGAAGCCTTCAAAAAAGCGGGTACGGACAAACTGTTTTTTGCAAAAGATAAATTCTATACGGTGTCTGAACCTGTGTATTACTTGAACGGAAAAACGAGTTTGGTAATACTTCCGAGTGACAGTTTGTTTATTTCGTATGCCGTAAATTACGACCACAAGGATTTGACAAGACGTTTTGTCAATTACAATCCTAAAAATAAATACGAAATTATTGAGGCAAGAACTTTTGGATTTTATCATGATTTGAAAAAATACCAAATGCTTGGGTTTGCTCAAGGGGTTACTCAGGAAAATACGGTAGGATTGACGGATGACGGCGGATATACTACCGAATTGCGTTCTGAAAACGAACAAATTAAACATAAAATTTTGGATTTGATTGGTGATTTGTATTTGACGGGAGTAAATCCGTTGAATATGAGATGCCAAATTCTTGCCAAAGAAGCAGGGCATGCGGTTCATGTCAAAGTTGCCAAAATGTTAAAAGATAAATTGATAGAAATATAAGGAGAGAATTATGACAGAAGAAACTAAAGATGAAGTATTGCAATTTGATGTTATGCAAATTATGGATATGATTCCGCACAGATACCCGTTCTTGTTGGTAGATAGAATTACTGAATGCGTACCGGGAAAATATGCAAAAGGTTATAAAAATTTGACAATGAACGAAGGCTTCTTCCAAGGACACTTCCCTGGCAACCCAATCATGCCTGGTGTATTGCAACTTGAAGCTATTGCTCAATGTTCAGCACCTGTATTGATGACTATGCCTGAATTTGCAGGAAAATTGACTTTGTACGCAGGAGCAGACAATGTTAGATTTAAAAATATTGTTAGACCTGGTGACAGATTTGATATGGAAATCGAATTGACAAAAGTTAAAGGACCTATCTGTAAGGCTCACGGTATCGGTAGAGTTGACGGAAAAGTTTGTATCGAAGCAGATATGACATTTGCGTTGAAATAATTGCAGAAATGATTTTTGAAAACGGCGGAACTTTTATACAAAAGTTCCGCCGTTTAATATTTATGTTAAAATTTCCTGTTTCGTATATAATCTTTCCAGTATCTGCCGTTACGATTTGGTGATTTATTTTGTACAGCCCAGTATGCACAAGAAAAATTGTTTTCATTATTGCCACAATATGTCTTATCAAAGAAGAAATTACCAGCTGTGGCTGTACTGGTTGAGTTATCAGGGTGGTCTTGTCCCATAGGGATAACTGTACCGTCAACAGTTGGGATAAATAAGAAATAGTCTATTCCTGCAATATTTGGTTTTGCGTGTCCGTTTAAATCGACACAAATAATTGGTCCGTTGTTCCCTTCTTTGGGGTTGTCGTTCCACAGATAGACAACCCCATTAATGTCTGAATAAGAACCTGAAATGTCACATGGTTGGCGAAGCTTTCTGTTTTTAAAATTTTTGTAGTTAAAGACTTCGTCAAACTTATCTGAGCTATATATATCATTTCGAGTTTGGGAAAATCCTTTTATATATTTGGGTAAAATTTTGCCCATGTTATCACCACTTCTTACCGCAACAGGTATTGCCGTGCCATTTTCGGCAACATATTGTTTAGCCATTTGATTCAGAATTGCATAAGTTTTGTTAAATCTGGTTTCCATTTCTCTATTGGTAATGTCTGAAATTAAAGCAGGAATGACCATTGCAGAAATCACACCGATAATGCCTAAGGTAATTAAAATTTCTGCCAATGTAAAGCCAAACTTATCTCTTTTCATAACTTGCTCCTTTGATATGGTGTTATTATTCAATAAATTTATTGAAAAGTCAATAAAAATATTTAATTATCAATAAATCTATAAACATTGAATTATCATGAGAGTAGGAGAGATTGTGAAGAACCCTATTCTAAATGAAATAAAAAATCTTGTTGCTGATAGAGATATCACCTTAACGAAACTTGCGGAAATGATGGGGCAAAAGTTGGGGCGGAATTATTCATTGGCGAGTTTGTCGCAAAAATTACGCAATGAAACGATTTCTTATAAAGAAATTTTGCTGATTGCAGAATTGTTGAATTATAAGGTTTTGTTTTTTGATTTGACTAAGAAATTAGGAAAATAGATTTTTAGTGTGGTAATTAAATTGAAACGTAGTTGGTTTACGCCAACGGCGTTAATTTAAGTGTCAGGCAATGCCGTGACCTACGTTTGGGCTTAGCTTCGCTAACGCTCGCAAAGACGGTATTGGCGTGTGTTTGACACGTTTTGTGTTTTTACCCTACCCTTGAGGGAGGGTCGAAATCTTTGATTTCGGGGTGGGGTTAATGAAAACAGATTCTGAATAACAAGAAAATTTATTTGCTCATTGCATTCGCAAAAATTTTCTAAGTTTTCAGAATGACGAACCATTTGGTAAGCCCACCAAATAGTTATGCGGAACAGCACGAGCAGAGTGCGTAACGCAGTGAAGGCACGATTAATGCAGTGCGTGATTCAGCATCTCTTCCATAATCAAAATAAAACAAATAATTAAGCCCCAAAAACCTTGTTAAACCTTGCCATGAAGAGACCCTGAAACCAGTTCAGGGTGACCTTTGCGGGTGATTGTTATACAGAAAAACGGTGGGAACCGCTCCGCTTTTCCACACCCTACAATGTATTTTTAGAAGGACGCTTCCTTTGGTAGGCTCACCAAGATGTCATTCCGGACTCCGATCCGGAATCTGTTTTATACAGATTCTGAATTACAAGAAAATTAAATGCTCATTGCATTCGCATAAATTTTCTAAGTTTTCAGAAGGACGTGAGCGACAGCATTATTTAATTGTTTGGAGAGCAATCCAAACCTATATTGGGCTGAGTAGTATTGAACTTATTTCTAAATTATTTATTACAAAATGTAACAATAATTTATATAATTGAAATAGATACTTTTGTATATACTTTATATATGTGTAAGCATTAAATGAACACGAGAGATATTAAGAGAGCAAAAATTACCGTTTAAATAAAGTTAAGAGAGAAAATTTATTCCTATTCCTAAATTCCTAAACAAATTATTAAACCCCGTGAAAACGGGGCTTTTTTTTATCAAAAATTTATTAGTTACTTATTTATTTCATTATGTTTTCAAGTCCATAGGTGAAATCGTTTTTCTCAAAAACATGGTTTACTGCCATTAAAATTCCGCCCATATAGCATTTTCTATCCATTGAATCGTGTCTGATTTTGAAAATTTGACCCGATGACCCGAAAATAACCTCTTGAGAAGCGATATACCCCGGCATTCTGACTGAGTGAATTTGAATATCAGAATAAGAAGTTCCGCCTCTTGAACCTTTGATGGTTTCAGTTTCAGGACAATTATCTTTTTTGAAGGTGTCTTTTGCCTGTGACATCATCAACGCTGTTTTAATCGCCGTTCCTGACGGTGCATCTTTCTTTTGGTTGTGGTGAAGTTCGATAATTTCCGCATTGTCAAAATATTTTGCCGCCATTTGTGAAAACATCATCATCAAAACCGCTCCTGTCGAGAAGTTTGGAGCAATAAGGCAACCTGTTTTATTTTCGTTTGATAATTGTTTCAAGGTTTCGATTTCTTCGTCTTTCAAACCTGTTGTGCCGATTACGATTTTTATGCCGTGAGTCAGGCAAAATTTTGCGTTTTCAAAAATTGCTTTTGGTTGGGTAAAATCAATCAAAACGTCAAATTTAACGTTATTTAGTGCTTCTTCTATCGTTCTGTAAGCCTCGCCGACCAAGTCTATTTTAGCCGCTAATTCCGTGTTTTCGTTTTCTTCAACGGCGTTGCAAATCTCTTTTCCCATTTTGCCGAAAGCACCGCATACTGCTACTTTTATCATAAAAAATACTCCTTTTTAGTAATCTTCAACTACATTATCTTCATCATCTTGTAGCGAAGACAAATCGTTTTTACAAACCATATCAAAATCTTCAGGCAACATATCGTCTTCAGGCCAAACCGTGTCGTTGTCGTATCTTGCCGAATTTAGGTTTACTGCTGCGGAAAGTTCCGAAAAAGACAAATCCGTTTCCGAAAGAACTGTTCCCGCCATATCGCAATCAGTAAAATTACAGTAAGTCATTTCAGCATAACTGCAATCCGCACCGACCAAAAGGCTATCCGTGAAATCACATTGAGTAATTACCGCTCTTGTCATATCAACTGCTGTCAAATCCGCATTTGTGAAATTAACAGAGGTTAATGTTGAATCAGCAAATGAACTTGAATTTAAGTCAACGTCAGAAAAATCAACTTCATTAAGCACTATATTTGAAAAATCGACTTCGCTCAAATCAACTTCTTCAACGTCTTTTTTCCATTCGTTGAACTTTTCCGGGGTATTTTGAATCATATCTAGTAATTCATCTTTTGTATAATCTAGCATTTCTATCTCCTTAAAAAAATAACTTATTCATTTTCTGATAAATTCATCTGCATCGTAAGCAGAACCAACTGGGTTCGATTAGTCACGTTTAATTTTTTAAAAATACTGTTCAAGTGGCTTTTTACGGTAACTTCGCTCAGGACAAGTTTGTCTGCGATAGACTTATTATTTGCTCCCTGCGTAACTAATAATAAAACATCTTTTTCCCTTCTCGTCAAGGTTTTAAACTGATTAATTTGACTAATTGTAACATTATTTTTTGATTGTTGTGGTGAAGTTCGTTTGGCTCTTCTCATCACGGCTTCCATTCTTGCTAAAAGGTTCGGCAGGATAAACGGTTTTATAATATAATCGTCCGCCCCTGTTTTTAGTCCCGAAATCATCTTTTGGTCTTCATTCACCGCCGTTACCATAATGACCGGAAGGTCTTTTGTTTTCGGGGTTCTTCTTATTATTTTCAAGGTTTCCCAGCCGTTTAGTTTTGGCATCATCACATCCAGCAAAACCAAATCAATCGTGTTATCTTTGTTCAAAATTTCGATTGCCTTTTCTCCATCTAAGGCACAGACGACTTCGTACCCGTAATAAGGAAGGACATCTTCCAAGTATTTCGGGTTATCATCGACTATCAAAACCTTGTACAAATCCGCCATTTTACACTCCTAAACTATTTTATATTTAAGAGCTTTCAAGGCTGCTTGCAATCTGTCATCCACTTCAAGTTTTTGCAGAATACTTGCAACGTGGGCTTTTGTTGTATTAACGCTTATGACAAG
Source organism: Acutalibacteraceae bacterium (assembly GCA_963654845.1). Classification (GTDB taxonomy): domain Bacteria; phylum Cyanobacteriota; class Vampirovibrionia; order Gastranaerophilales; family Gastranaerophilaceae; genus Zag111. Next base: position 7,575 of record CAVKDD010000003.1, read on the forward strand.
TTTTTGAGCAATTTCCATATTGCTGTGCCCTTCTGTCATCAATTTCAAAATTTGAGCCTCTCTTGCGGTGAGGTCGTAATCTTTGTATTTTTCATCAGGTTCAACCTCAGATTTTGCGGTTGCTTGAAGTACAACGTGAGCAATGCTCGGGTCAAACCACGCCGCTCCGTCTGCAACTGATTGAACCACCTGAACAAGTCTTTGCAAGTTGATTTCTTTAGAACAATAAGCGTTAGCACCTGCTTTCAGGCTGTTTAGAACTTCTTTTTCATCGTTATGTGAAGTTAAAATAATGATTTTTGTATCTTTGTTGAGGTTGTGGATGGCTTGAGTTGCTTCAATTCCGTTCATATTCGGTAAGCCCAAATCCATAATCACGACATCTATCGGGTTATTTTTGAAAATCTCAAGAGCGTCTTCCGCCGATGAGGCTTCGTAAATTACCCCGATAAAATCAACATCTTCAAATGTTGTTTTTAGTCCAAATCTTGTCAATTCGTGGTCTTCAACAATAAGAATATTTATCTTCATATATTTAATTCCTTCTTCACTAAATCAAAGTTAGAGTTCAAGTTGTAACTCTTTTCAAAATTATTATTTGCTTCGTCCTGCAAACCTTTGTTTTTCATTACCAAGCCCATATAGTAATAATATCTGTAGTCGCTGTCATCTATATACTTTGCGATTGCAAGGTAGTCTAAGGCTTGGTCAAAGTCATCTTTTGCAATTTGAAGTCTTGCCAAATCAATCCAGCCGTCTTTGAAGTTCGGGTTAATGGCAACGGTCTTTTTGAGATAAGTTTCTTCTCTGTCTTTGTCAAGCAATGCCATTTGATAGTAGGCTTCATAGGCTTTTGAACTTATTTTTAATATTCTTGCGTAAATCTCTTTTGCTTTTTTAAGGTTTGCTTGAGCCTTGTAAATATCAGCAAGTCTTATTTCGGCTTCATAAGTTTTGTCTTTTGCGGTTGCTTTTTTGAAGTAGGTTTCGGCTAACTTTGTATCGCCGTTTCTCATTGCGATGTTTCCCGCAACCAAAAGTGCATCAACCGAAGTTCCGTCAATATCAAGTGCTTTGAGTGCATAGTCTTGAGCCTTTTCAAACTCTTTCAATTCGTAATAAACTTTTGCGGTCAGTGCAAAAACGTCTTTGTTAATATTCTTTTTCCCTGATATTGAGGTTTGAAGAACTCTCAAGGATTTGCTAAATTCGCCCTTGTCATAGTAGTAATATGCAAGGAAATATTTTTTGATATATTCGTTTTTTGCCGCCTTGTACAAGATATAATGCTGAGAAGAACTCAATTCATTATCAAAAATAACGGTGTTAATATTTTCTGATTTTAGGTCGTTCAGATATTTTACGCCGTCTTGCGGTTTTGAAGATTGTGAGTAAATCTCCGCTTTTAGTCTTTTGTAATTCATATTGACAGGGTTTTTGCTGATTGCAATGTCAATGGATTTTCCTGCTTGCTTAATATCACCGTTTTTCATGCTACCGATTGCAACAAGGTAATTTGCGTAATCTGAATCGGCAAGCAGTGCTGTTTGTTTAAGCAATTCGTTTGTACATTCCTTGCTTTGGTCGTTGTACATAATGTTTGAATAAATTTCCGCCAAATAAATTTGGTCTTTGTAGGTCAAATTGTAATTCGGGAAATAGTAATTTTTTACATCTTCTTCAATCAATGAGGAAATTTCGCTATCCTGAATTTTTGACATAGAAAGTTCCGCAAGTGTGAAAAATCCGATAGATGCCATTTCTTGGGTTAATCGCATATAAACGTAATCATTCGGAACAACATTGTCTATCAAGATTTTGAAATCCTGATAAGAGGTTCTGATGTTGCTTTGCATGAATTTATCCATAGCGATTGTGTATTGATTTTTTACGGAATTTTTTGTTAAAGAGCCTTTTTTCAGGCTATATGTAGGAATTGCTACGGATTGTTGATAAGTATCTTTTTTATTATCAAGCGGGTTGACGGGTGCAATTCCGCCCATATCGAAGGCAAAGGCAGAATTTGCAAGTAACGGTATTATTCCCGCAATTATACATAATTTCTTTAGCATGGTGTACCTGCTTTCGTTTCGGCTGTTTTACCAATATAATAGAAGTTAAACAAGTCAAAAATTTCTTTTTCTTCTTTTGTTGCGTTTTCGTCAGTTCCGAACCTTTGAATATCCAAAAGGTTGTAGTGGCTAAGTATTGCCTCGTGTTCTTTTTCGATTTTTCCGTGAGATTCAGATAGGAAAACGCCGACTATTTTGTTGACGGGAATGGCTAAAAACTTGTCAACAAGACGAGGTTCAAAATGAGATCCTGCACCCTTTCTCAAAATGTCGATAACGTTTATTATAGGCATTTTGTCACGGTAGTGACGTTTTGACGTTATTGCATCAAAGACATCTGCAACCGCAAGGATTCTTCCGCCCAAAGTAATTTCTTCACCTTTCAAGTGGCGGCAGTAACCCGTTCCGTCCCATTTTTCGTGATGAGAACATGCCATTTCCGTAATAATTCTGAAATCTTGTGACATATAAATCTTATTCAAAATATTGTGAGTAATTCGGACGTGTTCTTGAATGTGTTTATATTCTTCGTCCGTTAATTTTCCGTCTTTTTGCAATACGGAATCCCTGATACCGATTTTTCCGATATCGTGCAAAGTCGCAGCTTTTGCAAGCAGGCTGATATCTTTCGGACTCATTCCGAGAGCTTGAGCAAGCAAGGTCGAATAAGATTTTACTCTTGAAGAATGACCTGCTGTGATTTTGTCACGAGCATCAATAGACATTGCAAGGGTATCAATGAAACTGTCAAACATTAATTTCTGTTCGTGATACATTTGGAGCATTTTGTCAAACAGTTGAGCGTTTTCAAGTGCAATGCTTGCACTTCCGCCGATTGCTACAAGTAAATCTTCATCGTTTGCGGTAAATACTCCGCCGATTTTGTTCAACACCTGAATTGCCCCGATAATTTCTTTGTTATTGTTTGTGATAGGCATACAAAGAATTGTTTTTGTCCTGTAGCCTGTTTTTGTATCTACTTCAGGGTTGAAGCGAGAATCTTTATAAGCATCCGTAATGTTTATTGTTTCCCCTGTTTGTACAACATAACCCGCAAGTCCGAGATTTGCAGGAAAACGAATTTCTTTGCTTTCGTCAATTCCGAGTGCAACTTTTGACCAAAGTTCATCGGTATCTTTATCCCACAAGAAAACCGTACATCTGTCTGCTTGCATTGCATTACGGGTTTCTTCGGCAATAACTTTTAACAACTCGTCAATATCTGTCAAAGCGGTGATTGAACGGCTGATTTTTACCAATGAAACAAGCGGGTCACTTTTTGTCGGAAGTGAGTAATCCATGTAGTTTTGGAGTTGTTTAATTCTTGTGTTAATCGTATTGCTAAGCGAATATTTGTCTTCTTCCGTTGTGAGTTTCAAGGCATTGTTGTAATGGATTAAGGCAATATCTCGATTTTCTTCTGAGAAATTGATATTACCGAAAACGAGTTCGCAAACCAAAATAGCAGTTCCGCTGTTTGCTCTTTGTGCCATAAAAATAGCATCATCAAGCAGTTGAATTGATTTTTCATAGTTATTGTTTTTGTCTTTCATATAGTCCAAAAACGCAACTATACTCAAAGATATCGACAAACCTTCCGTATATCTTATTTCTTTTGCAATTCTGTTTGCTTCATTTATTAACTGTCGGGCTTTTTCGTAATTCTTGCTGTCCAAATCCTGAAAAACCTGACGTATTATGCTCTCTACTGTTTCTATATTATTAACTATTTTAGCCATTACTTCACCTTTATTATATTGTACAATATTTTTCCAAATAATACAAAAATTTTTTATATATTATTAATAGAAAATAAACTAACCGTATGATGTAAATTTGGCGAAAGATGATACATTTAAAGGTGTATTACTATAGACGAAAGGTTTAAATTATGGCAGATTCGCTAAATACTTTGACTTGTCCGGCATGCGGAAAGGCTATGGAGAAGGTTTTTATTCCCTCTCAAGGAATTAATATTGATATTTGTACAAACGGTTGCGGCGGAATTTTCTTTGATAACCGAGAATTTGATAAATTTGATGAGCAAAACGAAGATGTTTCAGATATTTTGAAAAAGGTTTCAGGAAAAGAATTTGAAAAAGTTGACTCAACAAAAGACAGATATTGTCCGAGTTGCGGTACTAAAATGGTCAAAAACCACACAAGCGTAAAAGGTAACATCGAAGTCGATGATTGCTATGCTTGCGGCGGTAAATTCTTGGATAATGACGAACTTGTAAAAATTCGTGAGGAATACGCTTCTAACAAAGAACGCAGTGCAGACGTTTTGAAATACGTTTATTCTCAAGTCGGTAAAGAATTGGCTGAAGTGGATGCAAGATATGTTAATTCTAAAGTTGACAGAGATTTGGCTCAAAAATTATTCTACAGAATATTGAAGTTTTAACAACTCGAAAACTTCTGACAATTCCATATAATATCCCGAATTGAGAAGTTCAAAAAAACGGTTATAAGATAGAGGGGCTGTTGCTTTTACCGAGATTGGGTACATGTACAGTCCCTCTATTAGTCTTGCAAATAATTCGGTCGGTTTTGAGTAATATTTTTTGAGTTTGTTAATCTTATTTGAAACTCGAGCTTGTTTTCTTTGGTAAGATTTTAGTCTTATGTATGCCGCAAATTCTTTTGGCATATCGGTAAAATCTCGTTCAATATTGTCTATCGAATAGGTTTTGCACTGTTTGAAAAATACTCCGCCGATAAGTTTTACCCTGTCGTATTTGAGCAGGTATTTTGCTTCTGATTTTTTAATGTATCTGTCAAATTCTTTGAATTTTTTTGAACGCAAAAATTGCGGGTATCTGCTTTTTATTATTTTTTCGTATTCGTTAATTTTTTGCTTAATTTTTTCTTTGTGTGCGTTAAGAACTTCAAATTTTGCATTCTTATCGACAAGTTGTGTAACCTTAAAAAGCTCATCTTCATAAGGCTTTATGTCATCCGCACGAAACAGAACGCTCAAACTTCCGCCATCTTGAGAGATTGTCGGTTCAAGTTTGTAATGTATATGATGAGCAAATTCGTGCAAAAGTGTCGGAATTATACGATTTTCTGGAATATCTTTGGAAATATCAATTCTGTTTTTGAGATAAAACCCCTGATGCCCACGGGCTTTGGTCGAGGTATGAATTTCCAAGCCGAGACTTCTGTATAACCTGATTAACTTTTTTTCGGTCGTTGTCATACATATAACTATATAAGTAAGTTAAGTTTAAATCAATAAGATTTATACATAATTCGTTTTTTCAAGTTCATCTTTTAGCGGGTTAGGTTGAACGTTTGGTTCAATTCTGCTCGGCACCTGATAAAAATACGGAGTAGTTCTGTTGTATTTCAAACTGGAACCTGAACCTAATTCGGGCGGATAATATTGAATAGTTTGCCCTGACGGGTTGTAGTTGTATGAGGATTGAACCGCATTGCCGAAAACCCAATTATCTTGAGCCAAAACCGAATTTGTGCAGAAAAAACATAATACAAACGCTAAAATAAACCATTTACAATTCATGATGTGATACCTTTCTGTTTCCCCTAATCAGACTTCCCCTAAAAGTCCTTCTTTATATATTAAGCTTAAAAGTCGAAATTTTTTGATAAATTTTGAACGGATTGTTACATTGTGTAATGTTTTTGTGGGAAATAATAAGGAGCCACCATTGATATTAAATCAATGGCGGCATCATTTCTAGCGACAATTTATTAGTCTTCTTTTTCAAATTGGTCTTTGCCTACTGAGCAAAGCGGACAAACGTAATCATCAGGCAAATCTTCAAATTTTACGTTGTCGTTTTCCGCAGGATCGTAAACATAACCGCATACTGTGCATACCCATTTTTCCATGATATTTTTCCTTTCTTTTACAAGTCTGTTTTCACTGTTCTACTTATTTTTATATAGTTATGACTTTTTGTCAATATCAGGTTGGTTTTGTTTTTGGGCTAATTTCTTTTCGATATCTGCTTTTACTTGATATTCGTCATTTTTTCTTGTTATTAGCATCAAGGTAGGTGCTAAAATTCCCAACGCTCCGATACATGCTCCGATATTTTTCAATACGGCATGTTTTTTAAGCTTTCTTACGCCGCCTAAAAATTCGTTCAAGGTTTCGCCTGAGTTTTCGTATTGAGTAAGCAGTTTTTCTAATTTTTTACCGACATTTCTCAATTCGTCCAAATCGATGTATTTTCTTGTATCAGGTGTTTTTGTTTTCTTTAAGCAGTTGATTACGTCTGATTTTTTAGCCGCATAAATTACGAAGTTTTTGTTATCAGGTTGAACTGCAAATTTGTACAATTCCGCATCGTTTTTGCTTAAGTTCTTAAATTCTTCGAGTTGAGATTTTAGAGTTCCGTTTTTCATAACGTTTTCAAGTCCCGTTGACTCGATTACTCTTGCATCTAAATCTATTGATTTTCCTTTTTTATCGGCGTGTGCTTCCATTGCTTTTGAAATCAAAGGTCCTGCAAAGTACATAAATGTCCAGAACAAACCTTCTTTAATCACATAGCCCATGAAGTCTTGCGGATTTCTGGCATGGGTTAATCTTTCGCCCGTAATTGTTCCGTCAACAAGCATCAAGTTTTTAACAGGGTCAAATATAAAGTCTTGGATTCTTCCCGTGAAGGCTACGTTTTTGTTGTTATTGTTATTAGTATTATTACTTTGATTGCTTTTGCCGTTGTTGTTCAGTTTGTTTTTGTGGATGTCAGCAAATGCAGATGAGAACGGAACATTCGCACCTTGTTTTGCTGCTTTTTCGAGGTTAGTTTTTTGTCTTTCAAAATAATCTTTTTTGATTTGATTTTCCGTGTAATTGTGTCTGAATTTTGTTAAGCCTAAATATGTTCCTGCGGTTAACAAGGTTGATGCTGCAAATCTAATCATTGTAAGATTTTTGAATTTCATTTGATGTTTTGCAACATTTTCTAAACTTTTTTTGATTTTTGCGTTTGGTGCAAATTCTTGTGCAAGCTTCAAAATTTCAGGGTTTTTAAGTATTCTTGCATCTACTTCAGGGTCAAGCTTGGCAG
>CAVKDD010000004.1:0-14215 GCA_963654845.1 Acutalibacteraceae bacterium
CATTGCATTCGCAAAAATTTTCTAAGTTTTCAGAATGACAAGCACTTTGGTAAGCACACCGATTAGTCATTCTGAACTTGATTCAGAATCTCTTTAATAATCAAAATAATACAAATAATTAAGTCCCCAAAACCTTGTTATACTTAAACATGAAGAGACCCTGAAACCAGTTCAGGGTGACCTTTTTGGGGTATTGTTTATTTTTCCAACAAAAAGCATCGCCCCAAAAGTCGGTGTGGGACTTCAGGCAACGCCGACCTACTTTTTAAAAGGTTATATTGCAGACAGGAACTGTATTTTCACTTGTTGGGCAAGTATGCCCAACCGACATTTTACTCATCTTTCTAAAAAGATTCCCACGCAACTAATCAACCGAGAAGATTTCTCGAATATCGTCCATTGTAAGTGATTTGGTAATATTTCTATCTACGGAAATTACGCTATCAACAAGGTTTCGTTTGATAGTTTTAAGTTTTTGGATTTTTTCTTCCACCGTATTCTTCGTAATAAGTCTATATACAAATACCTTCTTCGTTTGTCCGATACGATACGCACGGTCTGTAGCCTGATCTTCAACGGCAGGGTTCCACCACGGGTCGTAATGGATAACATAATCCGCACCCGTCAAGTTCAAACCTGTACCGCCCGCTTTCAAACTGATTAAGAAAATCGGAATAGTCGGGTCAGTATTAAATCTTTCGACAGCACCTTGTCTGTCTTTAGTTTTACCCGTCAAGTATTCGTACTTAATACCCGATTTATCAAGCCAAGCCTTGATAATATCCAACATATCGACAAATTGGCTGAACAACAAAATTCTGTGTTTTTCGGAAATAATTTCTTCCAACATAACTTTAAGTTTTTCAAACTTACCTGAAGAAATAACGTTTTTAACATTATTCTTGTCATACAATCTCGGGTGACAACAGATTTGACGCATACGCAACAACGCCGAGAAGATAGACAATCTGCTCTTTTCAAGTCCGTTTTGTTCAATAGATTTGAACAATTCTTCTTTTGTACTGTCAAGAACTTGCAAGTAGAAATCTCTTTGGTCGTCTGTCAATTCACAGTATGCAATATTTTCCACCTTATCAGGCAAATCTTTCGCAACGTCACGTTTCATACGGCGTAAGATGAACGGATAAATCTGCAATTTCAAACGTTTTTCAACAACTTTGTCCTGATGTTCCATAATCGGATTAACATATCTTGAATTGAAATCCGCCATAGTAAACAAAAACCCCGGCATCAAGAAATCAAACACAGACCACAATTCCTCAAGTTTGTTCTCAATCGGAGTACCCGAAAGTGCCAATTTGTGTTGAGAAGTCAACTGTTTAACTGCTTGTGCGGTTTGTGAGGTCGCATTTTTGATATTCTGAGATTCATCAAGAATAACGTATCTGAAATTGATATCCTTCAACTTTTTAATATCACGTCTTAGCAAGGCATAACTTGTAATAACAACGTCATACTCAGGAATTTTGTCAAAGAATTGCTTTCTTTCGCCACCTTGAAGTTTCAAACAGGACAAACTCGGAGCAAATTTTTGGATTTCTGATTCCCAGTTAAATACAACGGTTGTCGGAGCAATAACCAAAGTCGGCATAGCTCCGTCTTCTTCCTTCGCCTTTTGCAACACGGTCAACGCCTGCAAGGTTTTACCAAGCCCCATATCATCCGCCAAAATTCCGTTCAAGCCGTATTTGTACATAAACCACAACCAGCCGAAACCTTTTAGCTGATATTCACGAAATTCCGCATTGATACCTTTTGGCAAGGTCAAAGTTTCAACAGTCGAGAAGGTGGACATCTGTTCCCAGAAGGTCTTAAATCTGTCACTCAAAATTAACTCAACGCCCAGATTTTTCAACTCGTTAATCAACCCAGCACGATAAGTTTTTACGGTAAATCTGTTATCGGGATTTCGATATACATCAAACGAATTGAACGAACGCATCATAGAATAAATATTTTGAGCAGGGTATTCAACAAAGCCCAAACTCCTTATTCTTGCGTATTTTTCACCGCTTTGAATAGTGTCGTAAATTTCATCAAAACTGATAATCTCGTCACCTGCCTGACCGTAAATACTGATATCAAAACTGTCAGGTTGTTCTTCGGAAAAGTCGATTTTTGCACACAATTTGAACGGTTCCTCCATCAATTTGAAAAAGGACATATCGTCTTTTTCTTCAAATCTCCAACCGTCACCCGCCTGTTTCAGGTAGTAGTTGTAAAAATCAATCGCATTTTCTTTTTCCAATGCCAAATTATTTGTCTGCATCGGAACAAATTTACAAGCCAAAAGCATTGCATAGGCTTCGTTCTCGTGTTTAATATTACGTTTAACCCAGTAAATCAAATCTTCATCAGGCTTTTTAACGGTAATATATTGAACCTTGTCAACATTGGTTTTTGAATACGGAACACGAACTCCGTCATACTCAAAGTCCAAAAAGGCTTTTAGGGATTGGTCATAATCAATTCCCATTGTCACAACGTTAATCGGCGGACGTTGTTCAAGCATTAATTTTGAAATTTTTTCATCAACCACAACGTCCATAACCTGTTGCAACTTTGGCAAATCTTCATAAATAAATTTTCCGCCCTCAGAATCTTTCAAGTCCGTAAACGAAGATTTGATAATATTTTGCGGGATATTTTGAATAGCAACACTTGTCGGGAATATTAAATTTTTATATCTTCCCCATTTCAAATGTCTTGAAAAATATCTTACTTCCTCAAACGGATAAACGTCATCGGCATCAGGTCTTTGCCATTCCAAAGACAACAACAAAGTGCCGGCAGTATTTGAGGTGTTCACATAAAGAACGAGTTTCCATTCTTGATCCGTGAATTTCAAACGTTCTTTTGTTTTTTCGTCAAGAACTTCATCCGCTTTTGACAACAGTGAAAACATCGGTCCGAATTTTGAAATCGGAATATCGTACCAACCTGCTTTTTTATCTTGACGGGAAATTTTTAATAATTGTTGGAAAATCAACAATTCAACCTTTTGAGAAGAGTTCAAATCAAAGGCAGGATCTTGTTTTTGAGCCTCAATTACTCCACGCAAAATAGGTTCAATCTGACGAACGATTTTACCCGTATCTCTTGAACGAACCAAAACCGAGAAGAAATTTGCTTTTCTTTTCGGGTTGAAATGGAAAATGTAATTTCCCTGCGGAACGGTTGTTAAAGCGGTATTTTCATCAGGAAAATCAAATTCCATGCCGAATTTTGTTTCCAGCCAATCTTCATAGGCATGTTCATCAATAGCTTTTAGAGCCACCGCAACGGCATGCTTACACCATTCTTCTTTTAGCGGACAATTACAACGGGCTTCGACCTTGTTTTTCTTAAAAATCAAATCGGTATTGTAATGGTCTTGGAAGTTACCCTTAACCTTGCCCATATAGAAATTCTTTTCAGGATAATTGTCAAATACCATATCTTTTGTATGATATTCGTAACCTCGCCGCCAACTGCCTGCACTTGCGTGTTCTTTTATAAACTTGTAATTAAATTTTGTGTTACTCATCTATAGAGTATATCTCTTTCTTTTCCTGCGGAGCAACGAACCCAATACAGACAACCTCTGCAACCCCCCGCTACACCATGATTATACAATACAAAAATAAAAACGCAATAGTTTAATTTAGCAAGTCTTAATATTACCCTGTTATTTGCATTTGTATGGTTTATTTTATTTCAATTATGTGCTAAAATTGTGGTGTAAACAAGTTTAAATAAGAGGTAAAAATGAAAAAGCTAAATGTTTTGATATTTTCAATATTGTTGCTAACAGGAATTTGCGTAAGTACAAACTTAATAAGCGAACAAACTCACGCACAACAATCTTACGGAGTACAACAACAAGTCCAATATATTGACGTAAACCCGTTATCGGTTGTTGCAAACCCGCACCAATACCTGAACAAATATATCAGAATTCGTGCAAAGTTTGACAAGTTCTCAACTTTAGGACTTGACTATTCACCTGCACTTCGCCCGCACGAAAAGTTCATTTCTTTCTTAATCCAAAGACCTGATATTACAAATCACAATATTCCGTTATCAGAATTCAAAATGTTCTTGAGTAAAGAACTTGCGGAAAAGAATATCGACCTTGATGCAGGTGATGAAATTCTGTTTAGCGGAAAAGTATTTTCAACTGCATTGGGTGACCCTTGGATGGACGTTACAAACTTCCAAGTAATTAACAAGGTTAAAAAATCACCTCTAAAATAAACGGTTAACAGACAATATAAGGTATGAAACAGATTATGAATAATAACGACAACAAAAACGAAAAATTCCTGACAATTCACGGTCATTTTTACCAACCGCCAAGAGAAAATCCTTGGTTAGAAGCGATTGAACTGCAAGACAGTGCCTTGCCTTTCCACGATTGGAACGAACGAATTTGCAAAGAATGTTATAATCCTAACTCTGTTTCAAGAATTGTCGATAACAGAAACCGAATTTTGGACATCGTAAACAATTACGAACACATGAGTTTCAACTTTGGTCCGACTCTTTTGTCTTGGATGGAAAAATACACTCCGGGAACTTATGAAAGAATTATCAAAGCCGACATTGACAGTATTTCCGCCCACAACGGTCACGGAAACGCTATGGCTCAGGTTTATAACCACATAATTATGCCGCTTGCGAATTACAAAGATAAAGTAACACAAGTTAAATGGGGCATAAGAGATTTTGAATACAGATTTGGCAGAAAACCTGAAGGAATTTGGCTTGCAGAAACCGCTGTAGATGATGAAACCCTAAAAGTTTTGGCAGACAACGGAATTAAATTCACTGTATTATCACCGTACCAAGCACTAAAAATGAAGAAAATTTCAGATAGGGAATGGCAAGACGTAAGCTGGGGAAACATTGACCCTGCAAGGTCTTACAAATACACAATCAAATGTGACCCTAAAAAATCTATTGACCTGTTCTTCTATGACGGTGCGATTTCCCGTTCTGTCGCTTTTGATGAACTTCTAACAGACGGTAATAAATTCATCAAGCGTTTAAAAGAAGGGGTTTCGGAATACCGTGACTATCCGCAGTTGATAAACATTGCAACAGACGGCGAAAGCTACGGTCACCACACAAAATTTGGGGATATGGCACTAGCCTACGTTCTAAAAATCAAAGCGGAAGACGAAGGCTTCAAAATCACAAACTACGGCGAATATTTAGACAAATACAGAAGTGATTACGAAGTTGACATAAAACAAGCCTCTTCTTGGAGCTGTTTTCACGGGGTCGGCAGATGGAAAGAAGATTGCGGTTGCTCAACAGGCGGACATCCGGGTTGGAATCAAAAATGGAGAAAACCATTAAGAGATGCTCTTGATTATTTGAGAGACAGTTTGGCTGAAATCTTTGAACAAGAAGGTCAAAAATACTTTAACAAAGACGTTTGGGAAGTTCGTAACCGTTACATTGATGTAATCTTAGACCGTACCTTCCAAAACATCAAAAAATTCCAACAGGAACACTTCAACAGCGGACTATCGGAACAAGAAAAAGTCCGTGCTATGGAATTGCTTGAAATGCAACGTCAATCAATGCTTATGTACACGAGTTGCGGCTGGTTCTTCTCTGAAATTTCAGGGATTGAAACCGTACAAATTATGAAATACGCTGCTCGAGCAATGCAACTTGCATCAAATTTCAGCTCAGAAAATTACGAAGAAAAATTCTTGGCAATCCTTAACGAAGCAAAAAGTAATATTCCTGAGTTCGGAACAGGCAAAAACATTTACGAAAACTTTGTAAAACCTTCAATCGTAACCCTTAAACAAATTGCATGTTTATGGGCAATATCTTCACTATATCAAGAGTTTGACGATGAAGAAGATGTTTATTGCTACACGGTAAAACGCCGTGACTATCAAAGAGCTCAAAAAGGTAATGCAAACTTTATCACGGGTCACATTGAAATCTATTCAAAAGTTACCCTGCAAAAATCAGACCTTGTATTTGCCTTAATGCAATACTCGGGCGGTGATTTCCACTGTGCAATAAAAGAATTTTCAACAAATGAGGAATTTCAAGAGCTTAAAACCACCTTGAACAAAATATTTATGCTCAACCCGTTGACTGAAATTATCAGAACATTAGATGAAAAATTCGGCAAAGAATACTTCACATTGAAAGATATCTTTATTGAAGAAAGAAAGAAAATTTTGCAAATCCTTCTAAAAGGTCAAATGGAAAAATTCTCAAACACTTACCAAGATATCTATGAACAAGGCAAAGGCTCAATTTACCAAATGCAAAATCTCGGTTTGGAAATTCCGAACGAATTTAAACTTTCCGCAGGTTATGCCTTGAGCAAGCGTTTCAATGAACTTCTTGAACATTCTGACGGATTTGTGGAAAAAGCAATTATCCAACAAATCAAAGATATCAACTATGAAGCAAAGAAAATCAATATTGAAATCGACAAAACTCAGTCAAACAAAGCCTACACAAGAAAAATTATCAGCAACCTGAAAAGATTGACCAAGAGTTTTGAATACCAACAATCAGAAGCAATTATCGAATTGTTTGACCTGATTGACCAACTGGAACTTCAAATTGATATCTCGGAAGCTCAAAACATTTATTTTGGCAGAATTTTCCACAGAATAGGCAATATTTTGGAAAACAATATGGAAGCTCCGAAGGTTAAAGATATCAAATTTATTGATTCTTTGTTAGAAGTCGGTACAAAATTGAATATCAACGTTGATTTTTATAAATTGAAAGTTGATAAATTAAAAATGCAGATGCAAATGTAAATTATTGTTACAAAAAAGCAAAAAACCTCTAATCAAATACTTTATATAAATAGGTAGAATTAGAGGTATTTGTATTATGCAAGTAACACCAAATCAAAACAACCCGATAAACAATGTTCCGCCATACTCCGGAGCACAGGTGAATAACCCGCAAAATACACAAGGGCAACAGATTCAACCACAGGTTCAACAATATTGTAACCAAGCGGCTGCTTGTTCAGCTGCTCCGCAAGGACCTGCAACACCTCCAACTCCGCCAAACACACCTCCGCAGAATGTTCAAGTTCCTGCAACAACTTCAGGTGTGAATATTCAAATTTTCAACCCGTCAGCAATCGGACCTGGGGCAAATCCGCCGACTTATAACGTAAATGCTCCGTGCTATCCGTCAGCATATTATACCGGAACACTGGACTCTAACGGGAAAATGCAACCGAATTACAATCCGCAACAACAAATTGCAGGTGACAACGGTAACAGAACCAACACAGATACAAACAGCAGAACAAATACAACAACAACCGAAAACTCATCAGACAAGAAAAAGACCGAAAAAAGAAATGTTGTACAAATAGATGACAACTACATCAGAACATTGGAAAACGGCTTAAACAGCCAAGATGAAAAAATCAGAATGAATGCTGCAAAAGAAGTCTATGCAAGATTGGAAGAAGACGAAGACAACAAGGACGACAAAGCCTTGACCGCCTTGATTAACAAGATGTTGCAAGACCCTGCGGATGAAGTAAGATTTCTAGCACTTGCCGCATTACAGGAAAGAATAGTTCTTGGCGATGATTACACAGTGAACGTATTGAAAAATATGCAACAAAGTGACGGCGGTTACGGACAAGATGCAATCGATGCAAGCAAGATTTTGATGCAAATGGCAGGAAAACAGGTTCAAAAAGAATTTGAAGTAAAAGATAATCCAAAATCCGAAACCAAGACCGAAACGGAAACAAAAACAGAAACTTCAAACACAAATAACGATGTCAAAAACAAATAACTTAAAATAAAAAGGTAGTAAGGTATTATGACGATTGGTACAATAGGTAAATATATTACAAAAGGTGTAGGTATTGCAGCACTCGGACTTGTGGCAAAGGATTCGCACAGTGTCGGAAAGATTTATGCTGACAAATATGCCACCGAAAAAGATGCTTACTACTGCTCGGACTATTTGAATAATACACTTTATAATCCGACAATGAGCGACATCACGGATGGGGTCAAAGATACAGCCCTAAATATGGAAATCGACCAAACTTGGAGAAGATTTTTCAATCTCGGAATAGGTTACGTCAAAGGTTTTGCAACAATGATAACCAATGAAGTCCTCCCATTTGGCTTAGGACTTGGTGCATTGCTAACTAAAGGACCTGTCGCAAAAGCCTGTGCAGGCGGTGCGTTATTATACGGAGCTGCAAAATTTGTTAAAAACTTCTTCGGCTTAGGCGTTCCAAAAGGTCCGTTGGATTAAAAAGATTTAGTGTATTATTAAGACATCACCATAACGAAAAAGTAGGCAGGCACTGCCTGACACTTAAATTTAAGTTGTCGGCGTGGCAACGCCGACCTACATTTCAAATGGTTATATTGCATACAGGGAGTGTGTTTTCACATGTTGGGCAAGTATGCCCAACCGACAATTACCGCAACAAAACAATCTCTCAAAAGGGTCACCCTGAACTGACTATTTGGTTAATCTAACAAAGCTTTCGTCATTCTGAAAACTTAGAAAATTTTTGCGATTGAAATGAGCAAATAAATTTTCTTGTTATTCAGAATCTGATTCAATTTTGTTCTATTCCCTCGTAAAAACAGATTCTGAATCAAGTTCAGAATGACTATTTGGTGGGTTTACCAAAGGATTCGTCATTCTGAAAGGCTTAAAAATATTACTTTTTCAAAAATTTTAAAACTTTATTCAAATAAACTTTGGTCAAATTTTGCAAATTAATTTCCTTCGCACTGTCTTTTGCCAAAATATTTTTAATTTTATCTGCGTTCAAGATTGTATCTGAGGTTAATTTTCCCGAATTTACTTCGACGATTTGCCCATTGCGAACTTTTCCGCCGATAGAAACTTTATCACCGCCCAAATTTGAATCAAGAACATTGTAGTTATCCAAAATCCAAAACGCACCGTTTCCGTTTTTAGGAACTGCTGAGGAATAAGACTGTCCCAAATTGGCGTGATGGCGGTAAATATTTCCGTTACGGTATTCCTTCGTGCGAATTGCTTTGTCAGAATTGTTTACGGACAAATCCAAAGCCTTTTGGATATCATCGTTCATTCTCATTGCTTCTGAGTTTTTGTTTAATCTTAATGTATTGCCGTTTGTAAGTGACAAGGTTTTTAGTGTTGTATCTGTCATAATAATTTCTCCTAATCGTATTCTTTATGATACAACACCCAAACATAAAAAATTTTGCTAGCGAAACAATTATTTTTTGCCGTTATTTTCAAGATAAGTTTTGTATAAATCAGGGCGTTTTGCTTTTGTACGCTCAAGACACTGTTCAAAACGGAAATTATTAATATCTTTGTGATTACCGTTTAGCAAGACTTCAGGAACTAAATGACCTCTAAAATCTCGTGGGCGTGTGTATTGCGGGTATTCCAACAACCCGTTGGAAAAACTGTCTTCTTCCGCCGATTCGATTTTCCCTAAAGTTCCTTCAAGTTTTCGGCTAACGGCATCAATCAGGCACAAGGCGGGAAGTTCACCGCCTGTCAAAACGAAATCACCGATAGAAATTTCTTTTGGCTTAATTATATCTCTTATGCGTTCGTCAAACCCTTCATAATGACCGCAAAGCATAATAATTTGGTCAAATTTTGCCAAATCAACGACCATTTTTTCGTTAAGCGGCTCACCTTGCGGTGAAAGCATTACGGTAATTGAGTTTTCCGACTTTTCGACCGCCTCATACGCATCAACATAAGGTTGTGGCATTAAAACCATGCCTGCACCACCACCATAAGGCGTATCATCAACTTTTTTATGCTTATCAAGCGTAAAATCACGAGGGTTAACGGTGTTTAGTGAGAAAATTTCACTCTCTTTTGCTCGTTTCATTATGCTTACGTTGCAATAATTTTCAATAATTTCAGGAAAAAGCGTTAAAACATCAAATCTCATTCAAGCAGCCCCTCAAGATTATTGATTTTGATTTTCTTATTTTGAATATCGACAACAGGCACAATCGCCTTTACAAACGGGATTAAACAGATTTTTTTTGAATTAGTCTTAACCGAAATTAAATCACTAGCCCCATTGTTAGAAACTCCGATGACAAACCCGAGTTTTTTGTCGTTTTCCATATCGTAAACGCTCAAGCCTACAAGTTCGTCAATCAAGAACTCGTCCTCTTCAAGGCTTTCCCTGATAATCTCATCATCAACAAAAAGCAACTCACCTTTTAAATCCAGCAAATCGTTAATCGAATCAATCCCTTCAAATTTCATGATGAGAACGTTTTTATTTGCACGACAAGACTCGACATGCAACGGTTTGTATTCATTGCCGTCCTTCAAATATAAGGTATCAAGCGACATGACAAAATCTGTTTGGCTTTTTGAAGAGCCTACTTTTGCCTCGCCTTTAATTCCGTGAAAATTCAAAATCTTCCCGACAGAAACAAACTTGCCCATAATTACTCTTCCGCAGGGGTTTCAGCTTTTGGCTTTCTGCCTCTTTTTTTCTTTGGAGCTTCTTCTGTTGGAGCTTCTGCTTCCGTTGTAGCAGGTTTTTCTTCTTTTTCAGCAGGTGCTTCAGCCTTTGCAGCCTTTTTAGCAGCCGCTTTTTTCTCTTTTGCCTGTTGCTTAAATTCTTCAGGAGCATCTTCACGTTCTTGGTTCCAACGTTCAAGTCCCATTTGAGCACGAACCAAACCGATACCTACATGGACTCTCCATTCATCCATTTTTAATTGAGCCGCAATGATTTTGTGACAACCGATTGGTGGCAACGGTAACAATGGTTCGTATAACATTTTAATTGCGTTTAATTGGTCTTGAGAAATCGCCAATTTACGTTTAGGGAACGGCAATTTCGGAAGCATCATTTTTTGTCTTACCAAATTGATACCAAAGAAAACTTTTCTTGGTTCCAAACCGATTTTTTCACCGATAACTTCGTGAGCATCAGGGTTTGGCAACGGTAACATCAACTTGTACAACAATTCGATTTGTTCTAATTGTTCTCTGCTTACCAACAACTGTTTTGGAGCAGCATTTCTGTTGTTAGGACGTCTGTTGTTGTTAAATCTGTTGTTTTGCGGACGTCTCGGTTGATAACCGCCCTGTCTGTTATCTCTGTTATAACCGCCTTGACGATTGTTGTTATAATTGTTATTTCTGTAGCCGCCTTGACGATTATCTCTTTGATATCCGCCACCTTGGTTATTGTTGTAACGATTATTGTTATAACCGACGTTATTTTGGCGATAATCTCTGTTATATCCGCCCTGACGGTTGTTGTCACGGTGGTATCCGCCTTGATTGTTGTTATATTGTCTTTGCGGTCTTTGATAAGGTCTGTTATCATCTCCGCCACTTGAATAACTGCTGTAAAACTGCGGTTTATTCTCGGTTGAATAACTGCTGCGTTGTTCTGTAGCTCCGTCTGATTGAGCCTGATTGCTTTGTGTTGCAGGTGCTGACGAAGAATCCGTGTTATTCAACATCATTTTCTTATCGGGATACAAACATTCCGGACAAATAACTCTTTTAGGGTTTTTTGTTTCAAATTCTCGACCGCACTTAATGCACTTGTTTACATACATAATAAAAGCCTCTTAATTAAAAAATAAAATAATACATCCAAATAAAATAATTTAAGGTAACATCCTCACAATATAAATCGATTTCAAATAAAAAATATAACTTACATGGTTATTTTAACATGCTTTTTGAATTTTGACAAGTCCTACAAGTAAATTATTTTTCCACCATAAAAGTTACGGGTCCTTCATTGACCAGCGAAACCTGCATATCTGCACCAAAAACGCCAGTTTGGCAAGGTATTTGAGCTTGTTTTATTTGAGTAACGAAATATTCATAAAGCTCGTTTGCAATCTCGGGCGGAGCAGACTTGTCAAAACTCGGACGAGTACCTTTTTTGCAATCTCCGCACAAAGTAAATTGCGAAACCACGAGCATTTCACCCCCAACATCGACCAAAGACCTGTTCATTTTGCCGTTTTCGTCTTCAAAAATTCGCAATTTTAAAAGCTTATCGGCTAAAAGTTCTGCATTAACCTGCTCGTCACCTTTCACAACGCCCAGCAACACAAGCAAGCCATGCCCGATTTTTGAAACAATTTTCCCGTCAATTTCGACAGATGCGGTTTTTACACGTTGAATTAAAGCCTTCACTTTTGCTAATCCTTCTTTCCGCCAATCAATTCGGCACGGGTAATTTTTCGTCCGCAAGATTTGTCTTCATCACAAAAACCTAAGGCTTCACATTTTGGAACAAGGTAATCTTTTAACCAAGGTTCTTCGGCAACAAGAGCATCACACATGCCTTTTACAAGCATTCTGATTTCATATTGAGCCCTTGAACATAATCTCAAATTAGCAAGGTGAATCATCTCACGCAAATTCAAACTTGCAACAAGTGAACTTGCCGCCGCATTCGGCATAACAAAACGAGCATCCTCAGCAGGAATTCCGGCTTCTACAAATTCTTGATACTTGTCGGAAATTTGTCCCATAAATTCGACAAACTTCGCCTTCAACTCAGGATTTTTCTCAATCGTAGGCGGAATAATATAATCAAACTGCCCTTTTTCCTTGACATAGCGTTGTGATTTTTGCGAAAAAGACATGTGACGGTGTCTTACAAGCTGGTGCGTACACGCTCTTGAAACATTTGAAATCGCAAAACTTACCTGAATATGCTCAATCGTTGAATAATGCCCCGAACCGACTACACGGCGGATTAATTTCAACATTTTTTCTTCATCGGTAGAACTTTCATAAATATTTATCGGATAATCCGCACTATAGCAAGTTCTGCACGCTGTATAAATAGTTTTCAACATGTTTTCCGGCTTAGAAATAAGATTAACAACCGGTCTGTTATTTCCTTCCACGATACTCCCCCTAACGTTTTCTCAGATAATAATATATTAAATATTCCACCAAGTCAAAAACTAATTAAAACTTATTAGAAGTAAATTTTATAAATAACGCTTAAATATTACCACTACCCTTTTTAGTCGTATGTAAAAAATTTATAAGGGTCGATTTCCAGTGCTTCTGTCAATCGTGCCAAAGTTTTGAACGTAATATTTCTTGAACCGCACTCAATATCACTTATATAATGTGCATCTATCCCCAATTTTTCCGCAAGTTTTTCCTGCGTATAACCCCTTTGCAAACGATAATACTTCAGTTTAATCCCAAAATTCTTACTCAACTTTTTATAATCCATTCTTTTATAATAAATAATTAAAATAAACAATACATAGTATTGTAAAATACAATTATGTATATTAAGATATACATAAAGGAGAATTTTTTATGAAGATGAAAAAAGGTTTTACCTTAGCGGAAGTTCTTATCACACTTGGAATAATCGGCATTGTCGCCGCCATGACAATTCCAAGCCTTATTAACAAAGTGCAAGAAATCACCTTCAAATCAAAACTCAAAAAATCTTACTCACTTTTATCCCAAACGGTAAAACTTATGCTTGCAGACGACAACGCCTACATGGGCAAGTGTCAAATCAATGATTCAAAATGTCTCGGCGAAATGTTCGGGAAATATATGAAATTCGTAAACACCGAAACAGGAACCACCTATTTTAAAGGTTGTTGGGAAGATACCCACACCACAAACATTTCAGAGCCTAAATACTGTGCCACAACAGCTGACGGAGTTGTGTACCTGTTCGATATGGAATGGGAAAAACCGCATCAAAATGACGAAGGCGACACAGTCGATGTAATCGCCTACATTTTGGTTGATGTTAACGGGACAAAATTGCCAAACAAATACGGCATTGACAGATTTATTTTTCACATGAACTCAAATGATGCAGTTTCGCTCAAATATGGCGGTAAATTAAAAGGTTGCTCCTACGGAAAAACAAACGACCCGTATTCAAACATGAATTGTGCATACGAAGTTTTAACGGGAAATAAAGAAGAATGAAGTATGTTCAACAAACCTTCTAACCTGTTTGTCCTTCTAAAAACTTAGAAAATTTTTGAAAGTGTGATAATCAACATTGAACACCTATTGCTAAGCCAAAAGTAGGTTTGGATTGCTATCCAAACACTTAAAATTCTATCGTTCCTGCAGTCCGGAATGACAGCTTGGCGAGCCTACCAAGTGGTTCGTCATACAGAAAGGCAACAATCATCCAAAAAAGTCACCCTGAACT
>CAVKDD010000005.1:0-14124 GCA_963654845.1 Acutalibacteraceae bacterium
CGTTACAAGTACGCCGATTAAAACAAGAATACCGATTGATATCGTTTTTTGTCGTTGTAATTTATCTTCTTCCATAATAATTCCCTTTCTTATTCTTCTAAAACTATATTATATTTTTAACGCAAATTAATCAACCAACTTAACAACTAAATTACTTGAAGAAAATGCGAATTAATGGTATTATGCCATGTGCTTAGGGAAGAAAAAAGTGAACAGAAAGAATTATAAACATTTTATAGACGAATTATCAAGATTTCCGAATTGGATTAAATCTTTAGTAAGTGCTGAATTAAATAAAACCGCCACAACTTCGGACAAATCGGTATATTCCTTCACGGAATACAGACCGATTTTGACCTTCAAAGGCAGTTGCGAGCTCAAAATGAGGAACACGGGTTTTGATGTAAATATTTACAATATTCTTGATTTGGCGGCTAAAGATTACAGTATTGCGGAAATTTCGCTGGACACTTATTTAACATTGGAAGAAGTTGCCTCATACTTTTTGATGTGTATTTCGGAAAAATATCTTGAAAAACCCGAAAATTCAAAAATTTTATCTGTCGCAAACTACCTGTCAGGCAGATACAAAATCGGAGAATATCTTGTAAGCACAAAAGTAATTTCACAAAAACAACTTGAAAAAGCAATCGAAGTTGACATTAATTCTAAGAATAATCGCAAATTCGGACAAATTCTCATTGATTTGGGATTTATAAAAGAAGAAAGCTTAAAAGCAATAATTTCACTTAAAGACGAAGCGAAAAAAAGATTTATTTTAGACTATCACGAAGTCCCGAAAAGTGAGTTTGCTTATGCAAATATGGCAGATGAGTACAAAAAGAAAATTGACGATTTGCAAACAGAAAACAAAAAACTGAAAGCAAAACTTAATCAATTATTAGCAATGGTGAAAACAAATGAATATTGAAGCAAATACAGAACCGACAAAATTAGTTATTTTCAATCGTGACGGCTTGATTGAGCGTGAACACTTCGGCTATGTTGTCAGATGTGACGAGCAACGTGTTCTTGAAAAAATCGGCGAAGACAAACGTTATCCGTTTTTCATGAGGTCTTGTGCAAAACCTTTGCAAGCCTCTTTGATTATCGATTACGAACTTGATAAAAAATTTGACCTTACAGAGGAAGAAATTGCGGTTTGTTGTGCCTCTCATGCCGGCGAAAAAGTACACGTTGACTTGGTTCGCAACATATTGAAAAAATTTGAAATAGACGAAAGCAAACTAAAATGCGGAGTTCATGAACCGATTTCCTCAACAGCACATGACGAATTGGTAAAAAGCGGAAAAACTCCGACTTCCGTTCACAACAACTGTTCGGGGAAGCACGCAATGATGCTCGGCTTGTGCAAACTAAACGACTGGGATATGGATAATTACGACAACCCAAATCACCCGTTGCAAAAAGAAATTCAAAGAAAAATATACGAACTTTGTGCGGTCAAAACCGAATACCCGACAACAAAAGACGGGTGCGGAGTTCCGATATTTTCAATGCCGCTTGAAAACATGGTGAAAGGTTACTTAAATCTGTTTATGGACGAAAAATATTCAAAAATCAAAAATGCCTTTTTGAATAATGCCTATATAATCGGTGGCGAAAACAGAACAGATACCAAAATTATTGAAAATTCCGAAAACTTAATCGCAAAAGTCGGAGCGGAAGGGCTTTGTATCGTTGTTAATACAAAACTCGGTGAAGGTTTTATCGTAAAAATCTGTGATTCCGATATGCGAGCAAGAGAATTTGTAACAATCGACCTGATTAACAATTTGAACTGGGCAAAAATCGACTTATCTCACGATATAACAACAAATCACGGGGACAAAATCGGCAAAGTTATTACGCTGTTATAAGTTTCAACTTAATTCTGTTACCGAAATATCCTTGAACTTCTTTGTTATACCCTGCAATTTGGTTAGCAAAGTTTAGATTTTTTGCTTTACATTCGGCACGCAAGAGTTGAACACCTCTGTTATAAACATTTTGTGCGGTGTTTTTGTTGGTTTGCGGAATATTTTTGCCGTACATTTTGGTTGCCGTTGCAATATCAAAAAGTCGTCTTTTACTCAAGCCGCTCATCTCTTTTTGAGTTTTGATTGATTTGTTGTAAGTCAATTTATTAACGGCGGCTTCCCATTTGCCTGTTTTGAGGCAGTACATCAAGCCGTTAAAAGTTTCATCATTAACAATACCTTTGTTAAAGGTCAAATCCAAAACCGCTTCTTTCAAATGTTGCGGGATTCTGTCATAGATTTTTTGTCCGCCAAGCCTTGCGACCAAATGTTCTTCGGCTTTTAGCAAATCTTTTGCACAAAGTGTGCAAACTTCAGCATTAGACAAATTAGTTTTGTCACCCGCAACCAAACGGTGCCCGATTCCGATAGTTTTCACACCGCTGTTATCTGTGTATGGGGTGTTGTGGAATTTATTTTCAGGTAAATTTTTATCATCTTCCAGCGATTTTAGCCTTTTGATAAATTCAACGCTTACGCCCATAGATTTTGCAATATCGGATAAATTGTTTACATTTTTAAGTTTTCTTGTCGGCGGAATTTTCAAAACCTGTCCCACCTTGATATTTTTTGCGGTTTGCTCGTTCAAACCGTTAGCGGCAAGTAAGCCTGCCGTTGTTATACCGAACTTTTGAGCAATCTTGTCGGGGCTTTCGTTCGGCTTAACCTTGTAATCAGGATTTTTAACCGTGCTAATATATTTGGCACGATTTTTTTGTGCCTGAATTTGCTCATCTGAAATATCTGATATCATCGAAATTTCATTTTTTGCGGGTTTACTTTTTGCATTGTTAAATATGGGCTTTTTGACGGAGTTTTTGCCCTGCGACTTTTCGACATTGCCCGAACCGCCCGTAATTTTTGTTTTTATTGCATTTAGCAGATTAGTTAGCCATTCCATAGATTATTGTTTCTCGTTTTTAACTCTGTAACCTTGAAAATATTTATTAATTCCGTCTATTGTTCTGTTTTCAAAACGTTCCTGATAAGCAGGTGCATCTAAGTTCTTACTTTTGCAACCGTTGACGTACTCGATTTCAAGCAATAAAGACGGAATATTTTTAGTTTGGTTCAAAATTCCGACACCGTTTGTACCCCAAACTCTTTCTTCTCGTCTTGCACTAATCCAGTCATCTTTATTTAAAGCTTCTCTTACGACCGCTTGAGCTTCCGCATCTTGTTTTGTTCCGGGTTGGAAACATACGGCAGAACCCTTCGCATTCGGAGAAGAATCCGCATGGAGCGAAATCATCATAATGTCTTTATTTGAATACTTTTGACCGCCTTTCTTACCGCTATTCAAATTTGCGACCAAATTTGACATGGAAGCATTGTCAGCCATTGTATTTTTATGACCGCTTGTCATTACAACCGCATAACCTTGAGCTCTGAGTTTTTGAGCCATTGACTCGGAATAAATTTGTGCTTTTTCATATTCAAGTAACGGTGCATATTTACCGCTGGCTTTCTTGATAAAACTGTATGAACCGGGGTCAAACGTACCCGCTTTAGTGCTATAACCGCCGTGACCCGCATTCAGGATAATGACTTTGCCGTTTGGTTTGCCCGTAGGTTTTAACAAAGCACTTTCCATCATCACCAATTTACCGTTTTTGACTATTGGTGCGGGATATCTTTCCATTGGCGAAAGGTCAAGCATTTTTTCGTCATATTTAATATTATTCGCTTTGCAATATTCTTCAAATTTCGTTTTAGCCTCATTTTGACCTGATTTCTTGGCATCTTCGTACAACTTACCTGCAGTAAATTTTCCCGTTTCGACCGTTACAACTCGATTATCATTGGCATTACCACGTTGCAAATGCGGCAAAGATTGTCCTTTAACCTTTGCAGTTTTTCCGCCTGCCGAAGTTGCGGAAGTGCCGTTCATCATTTTGTCTAAGTTTTTAGAACTTGCCAAGCCCCAAACATCATAAAGCTGTTTGTGCAATTCTGCCGCAAACTCCTTACGCTGTTCCTGAGAAAAGCCTTTTGCCGTTGCAAGTGCATTATAAACCTTCATAACGGCTTTTTCTCTTGCTTCTTTTTTACTTGCAACTTCTCTGATAAGTGTATGAACCAACGATTCATCCTTTGTATATGCCTTTAATACGGCATCAACATTTTTGGGGTTAATTTCATTTATAAGTGCATCAAAATCAGGTTTCCCGACTGCTCCGATTGCCTTTGAACCGTCATAAATCTTCTGTGCCAATTCTTTCGGAGAGTACGAAGAACCCCATTTTGCCCTATTTATTTGAGTAGGGGTCATTTTTGCAGGTACTGCCGTAGTTTTCGGCTTTTGTGCCGTTGTTTTGGCAGGTTGTTGCTTTTTCGGTGCTGCAGTTGCCGCAGGTTTTGTTTGAGGTTGCGGAGCATTAGCCTGTGGTTTTTCTTTTGCGGCATTTGTTGCTCCGTGTTTTTTAACATAAAAACGCTCACCTTTTGAAGCGGTATAATCTTTATAAGGCTTTGGCAAATTATTCAACTTGCCAAATTCTTCCAAAGTCATATTATATTTTCTCACAAGTGCAAAAATCCCTTTGCCTTCGGGAATTGTGTCATTGGGCAAGGAAATTTTTTGTCCCAACTTAACGGTGGAAGACTTCAGCCCTGTCCAAGCTTTAAATTCATCAGGTGTCATACCAAACTTTTTAGCAATTCCCGTTAAGGTATCGCCTGATTTTATCGTTATTTGAGTAAGTTTTTCCTGTTTTGCATTCTTTTGTGTTGTAGTAGCTGCAACATTTCCGATTTTTTGAGCCGGCATATTACACTCCTTATTTAATCCTTCACAAAAAAGATTAACGACAGTTTTGTCATTAATCTTTAATCATGAGAAAATTTTATGTTATATTTCTTAACTTTAATAACTATGTGTTAAAAATTCTATCGCCTGCATCGCCCATTCCGGGTACAATATAACCCTTTTCATTCAAGTGGTCATCTATCGCCGCCGTAATAATTTCAATATCAGGATAATGTTTTTGGATATTTTCCAAACCTTCAGGTGCGGCAATTATGCAAATACACTTGATATTCTTAATCGGAATACCTTTTTGAGCATACAAATCAATCGCCGCAAGCAAAGAATTGCCTGTCGCAAGCATCGGGTCGGTAATATAAATATAAAACTTTTCAGGATTTGGAGCTTCCATTGGAACTTTGTTATAATACCAAACAGGTTTCAAAGTTTTTTCATCCCTGTACATTCCGATATGACGAATTGTAGCCTGCGGTAAAATATCAATCGCTTCATCCGTAAAAATCAAACCCGCCCTCAATATCGGCGAAATTATCAAATTTATGTCAGGAGCAACGGTTTTTGCCTTAAAAGTCGTCAAAGGTGTTGTAACTTCTTTTTCAACCAGCGGTAAATTCTTTGCTGCCTCATACAAAAGACAACGTGTAATCTTACGGGTGGCAATACGCACGCCCTGACTATCGGTGTTTTTATCACGCATTGTGCACAAATTTAACAAAACCACAGGATTATTTATAACCCTAATCTTACTCATCTCCATATCTTACTCCTCTCCCTCAACCTCTTCTTCTTGTTTTTTCTGTTGAGGTGCTTGCAAATGTTTCGTAAATTTTTGTTTTATTTTCATTATCCAATCAACGGATTTGTCCAGTTTTATCAAATTATCCATCGGAACAACAGGTGTTATAACGTTTTCAGGTATAGCAAATTCTGACGGGTCTTTTACGAGTTGATTTGAAGCATACCCGACAGTCGTAAAAATCGAATCCAAATCCCTGAAAATTTCGTCAAACAAACCCATTACCTTGTTCAATCTTGTAGGTTCTTTAACCGCAATAATTTTGTCCGTAACATTTTCCTTATCAGGCGGATAAATTTCCAAAGCTTTTGAACCGCCTAACCCTGAAAACTCAACCGTAGCAATCGAACCGACAGGCAAAACCAAATCTTTTTGCGTAATCACAAATCTTATATAAACCTCATTGGAAATTATCTGAATTTGTTTGATATAACCGATTTGAACCCCCAAAAACTTCACTGGAGAACCCACAATCAGCCCGTCAACGTCACTCATAAAGATTTGATAATGTTTATACTGTTTCAACGATTGCTGTTGATGATATCTTATGCCAAAAACGAGCATTGCAACAATGATAAGCCATATTCCAAACTCAACCCACGCATATACTCTAATATTGGTATTTTTTTTCATACTTTTATTATACACAAAATTTTTGTATAATATAATTGTAAAATTTTATTTAATATATTTTGAGCAAATGAATATTTTAGACTTTGTAAAATCAATAATATATGAAGGTTTGTCGTATTTCGTACCCGAAAAAATGACCTACGAAATCACGGGGAAATGTAAAAAATGCGGAAAATGCTGCAATTATATGTACAGCGTTGACACCTACACGGAAGACGAATTCAAATTTATGCAAAAACTTTTCCCCACCTACAAAAGATTTTACATAAAAGGCAAAGACGAGTTCGGAAACCTTATTTTTGCCTGCAAATTAGTAACCCCTGAAGGCTTATGCTCCGACTACAAGCACCGTCCGAGAATGTGCAGAAGATACCCCGTCAAACGCATTGCCTACCCCGCAAAACTCCACGAAGGCTGCGGTTACACGGTAAATATCAAAAAATTTGACGATTATTTACCCCAAAAATCACTTGATAAGAATCAAACTGCTGCCAACAATCATAATCAAAACGCCGAGTAATTTTTTCCTGATATTTCGCTCTCCAAAAACTTTCCACCCGAAAATCACGGCAATTATTCCCGAAAGTTGGAACAACGCAAGCGATAACCCGACATTCATTCTCTGAAACACGATATTTGTAGATAATTGCATTGCCCCAAGACAAACCGCAATAGCGAGAGTTAAAAGAATATCCTTACCCGAAAACCGCACGGGTTTAATTTTAAACACTCCCAAAAGTAAAAGTGAAAATAAAAATCCCGTAAAGCACCACAAAATAAACGCCTGCGGAGCAGAAGACATCAAAATTATCTTTTTAATCACGACAGCTTCTCCGCCCGTGAGTATTAATGCCGCAAATCTTAGCAAAATGTCTTTTCGCTTGATAACATTGATTATCCCGCCATTTTCTATAGTATCAAAAATATACCAACTTCCGTAAATAATCAGCAATACCCCCAAAAGTTCGACTACAGTAGGAATTTCACCCAAGAACACTGCCGCAAGCACAAGTCCCACAACGCATTTATAAGAATTAATAGGTCCTAATATAGACATTTCGCCGTATTGCAGTGCTTTTATTAAACATATTGTTCCCGAAGTACACAACAAGCCCGCAAAACATGCCAGCAACCAATATTCACCACCGTAAGAACCCCAAGAATAGGTTTTTATTGCGGGAAACAGGCAAAACAACGTCAAAAATCCGTAAGAATAAGCATTTATAAGAACAGACGAATGCTTTACGGACAACAATTTTTGCACAAAATTAGCAACAGGATTTGAGATAATTCTTACAAGCAAAGCAAGAATTGTGCCAAACATTGCCTACATCATTCCTTTTCTATTGAAGAAAACCGCAACAATGCAAGTTGCCGTAACAGAAATTGCAATAACAATCAAAAATCCGAACGGATTGTTTCCAAACGGCATAGGAACGTTCATTCCCCAAAAACTACCAATCATTGTCGGGATAGACATGATAATTGTAATTGCCGCCAAGAATTTCATTACCAAGTTCAAATTATTGTTAATAATTGATGCCATGCAATCCATCATACTTTCAAGAATTGTTCTGTGCATCTCAACCATTTCGGCAGCCTGTTTGTTTTCAATGATAACGTCTTCCAACATATCAATGTCATCTTCGGTAAACTTCAAAATACGTTGCAAAGATTGAGTATTAACCATTCTCAAAAGTTTTTGCAACACCAACTGATTATCCTTCAACGCCGTTGTGAAATAAACAAGGGATTTTTGGATTTCCATTAACTGAAAAAGTGCCTTGTTGTGAGTGGTTTTTTTCAAGGAATTTTCGATATTTTCGGTCTGTTTGTTAATAATATTCAAATATCTCAAATAAAACTTTGCGGCACGGAACAAAATATTCAACATGAAATTTGCTTTGTTTCTTGTGTCGAAGAATTTTGTCGTATCAGCATTGAAAGAATTAATAATTTTATTTTCGTGAGAACAAACAGTAATAATACTTTCAGGGGTAAAAATCAAACCTAACGGCAAAGTATCAAAATTGCCCTCATCATCCATAACAGGAACGTTGGTAATGATTAAGAGATTACCGTCTTCAAAATCCATACGAGATAACTCATCGGCGTCTAATGAGTTGTTTAAAAAGCTCTCGTCCAATCCTAAAACCAAAGAAACTTTTTGTATTTCTTCTCGTGTCGGATTTATCAGATTAAACCAAGACCCCGAAACCGCTTGGTTTAGGTTCAAAGTTTCCAATTCTCCGTCATCTGTGGTCTTAGTAATTTCCAGCATATTTTTAAGTCCTGTTATCGTTCGCATATTCATTAAACTACACAATTTGACAAAGTGCAATAGTTCAAAAAATGTAGATTGATAAGGGCATAAAAATGAAGAATCAAACAAAAGTTTTTTTGGGGGTAGCTTTAATTTATTTCCCCCCTTCGAAATCAAAGATTTCGGTTCCAGCCATACGGCATACAGTCTCACACAATTCGCTTCGCTCATTGGTTCGAACTAGCACCGCAAGTGGGGAACATTATAAAACGTAGGTCAGGCATTGCCTGACACATAAATAAAACAACACCTACTTAATCAAATCTTTAATAACTTCGCCTGCGATAATCAAACCAACAACAGGCGGAACAAATGCCGTACTACCGGGGATTTGGTGTTTTACCGTACATTTTCTTGTTCCCGGAGGGCAAACACAATGAGCCTTACAACTAATTGACATATCTTCTTTTGGGGTAATCGGCGGTTCTTTTGAATAAACAACCTTTACTCCCGTAATTTTACGTTTCCTCAACTCCGTACGAATTACTCTTGCCAAAGGACAAACCGAAGTTTTGGAAATATCCGCCACCTCAAATCTTGTCGGGTCAAGTTTATTTCCCGCACCCATTGCACAAATTATAGGAGTTCCCGCAGCTTTTGCCTTCTCAATCAACGACAACTTACCGACAACCGTATCAATCGCATCAATTACATAATCATATTGGCTAAAGTCAAACTCCGACTCGGTCTGCGGAGTATAAAAAGTTTGATAAGTATTGACAACCGCATTCGGATTAATCTCCAAAATTCGCTCTTTTGCCACGTCAACTTTGTATTTGCCGACAGTTTTTCGTGTTGCATAGAGTTGTCTGTTCACGTTTGTAATACAAACTTTGTCATCGTCAATAATATCAATAGTGCCAAGTCCGCTACGAATAAGAGCTTCCACCGCATACGCACCGACTCCGCCTATCCCGAACACTGCAACTCGTGAATTTGCAAGTTTTTCGATACCCTCTTTACCTAATAATAATTCTGTTCTTGAAAATTGATTTAACATTAAAAAATCCTTTGTTTACCGAAATCAGATTACAATAAAAAAACTTTCCGCTCAAGAAAAATCCGCAAAACTTTACGCACCAGTAAAACCCGTATCGGTCAAAAGATTTTCCCCGTTTGCCGAAGCCACCGCCATTTCATCGCATCTTTCGTTAAATTCATGCCCGTTATGACCTTTAACCCAAATAAATTTCACATTATGATTTTTCTTAGCCTCTAGCAGACGTTTCCACAAATCCTGATTTTTGACAGGTTGTTTATTCGCACCTTTCCAACCTTTTTTCACCCAACCGTCAACCCATTTTTGATTGAACGCATCAACCAAATATTTTGAATCAGAAGTCAATTCAACATCACAAGGCTTTTTCAGGGCTTCAAGCCCGACAATCGCCGCCAATAGTTCCATTCTGTTATTTGTTGTCACCGCAAATCCTTGCGTAATCTCTTTTTTATGAACTTTTCCATTTTCATCCTCGGCAATCAAAATCGTTCCGTATCCGCCTTTTCCGGGATTACCGCTACACGCCCCGTCCGTATAAATTTTTATTAGCATAATTTTCCTTTATTCTTCCGTAATATCCCAAACTTCCAAAATATCATCAGGTATTCCGTCCAAAAATCTTGACGGCTTTGATAATACCATATTCATTGAATAATCATACATATCAACAGGATATGTAATATATAAATTATTTTTTGCTCTCGTTGTCGCAACGTACATCAAACGCAATTCCTCATCCATTTCCTCTTCGGAATTGAATGAATAAGCACTCGGAAATCTTCCGTCAACCGCCCCGATAATGAAAACACTGTCCCATTCCAAGCCCTTTGCGGAATGAATTGTCGAAATCGTCAAAGCTTCATCATCACTGTTCTTTTTATACATACCTTCAACACTCGCATCAGGCGGTTCTAAAGCCAAATCGCTTATAAAATCTTCCAAATTTGAATACTGGGTAGCCAAGTAGCTGAAATGGTCTAAATCTTTTTCTCTTTTATTAAAATCGTCATATTTATCCTGCAAAATCGGTCGATAATATGCGATTACCTCTTCCACAATATCAGAAGGCTTTTTGGTCGCAATCGAACTCCGCATTTTGTCTAACATTGACAACATCGGCACAATACTCTCCACCTTTTTTGAAGGCAAAAGTTTCACATCGGGTTTCAACTGCCCCTTTATCACGGGGATAACGGAATTTACCGTAGATGCCCCGACACCCCTTAATAAAAGCAAAATTCTGTTCAAACTGATTATATCATCGGGATTGATAACCACTCTCAAATGAGCAACAATATCTTTTATGTGTGCGGTTTCCATAAATTTTGGACCACCGAATTTTTGATACGGTATTGCTCTTTTTGAAAGTTCAATTTCCAACGCATAAGACATTCTTGCATTTCTTGCCAAAACGCAAATATCTGATAAACTTATATCTTCGTCCAACAATTCCAAAATTCTTTGACAAATAAAATCCGCTTCCATTTGGGTATCTTTTGCACAAATCAAAGCAGGCACAACAGGCGATACGATATTAGAAAACAGAGTTTTTGCATATTTTTCTTTTGCTTTTGAAATAATTGTATTGGTTAATTTCAAAATATTTTGGGTACTGCGATAATTCTGTTCCAATTTGATAATCGTTGTACCTTCAAAAAGTTTAGGAAAATCCAAAATATTGCGATAATTTGCCCCTCGGAACGAATAAATACTTTGTGCATCATCTCCGACCGCCATAATATTGTTGTGTTCAGAAGCCAAAAGTTTTATTACATCTGCTTGCAAAGTGTTCGTGTCTTGGTATTCATCCACCATAATATATTGATATTGGTTAGACAATTTTTTACGCAAATTCTCATTATTTTCCAAAAGCAATTTGACATACAAAAGCAAATCGTCATAATCCAAAACGGAATTTTCACGTTTATACGCAACATACGCCTTGTGAATTTCTATAATTTTGTCTTCACAATGTGCAAATTGCGGAAATTCCTCTTGAATAATTTGTTTGGTCGGAGTTTCTTTATTAACGCTTTTTGAATAAATTTCTAAAATTGTACCTTTTTTCGGAAATCTTTTTTCTTTTTTAGGGAACATCTGCCCGACAATGTGGGAAATAATATCTTCACAATCGGACTTATCCATAATCGTAAAATTATTTTTTAATTTCAAAAATTTTGAATATTTCCTCAAAATTATGTTTGCAAAAGAGTGAAAAGTTCCGCCCGCAACCTTCTCACAACGTTCATCCAGCACCAAAGAAGCTCGAGATAACATCTCGGCGGCAGCTTTTTTCGTAAACGTCAAAAGCAAAATATTATCAGGGCTGACACCGTCCTCAATAAGCCTTGCCACACGGTAAGTAAGGGTTTTAGTTTTCCCCGAACCCGCACCTGCGATAACCAAAACAGGACCTTTTTTTGTCGTAACGGCAGACAACTGTGCGGGATTTAAGTCGTTTTCGTAATCGACTTTGTAATCCGTTTTGACAACATTTTTCTTTTTCAGCACATATTTTTTATGTGCAGGCTTCTTCTCCTCAGTCGTAATAATTTCATCTGCCATAACAGAATTATTATAATTCAGGACTTAGAGTTTTTTCAATGTCGTTATGTAAATTTTTGATAAGTTGGGAAAGCAACCACCAAGCAAAAGGGCAAAGTCACCCCAAACTGACTTTGGGTGGAACTTAATAAAGCACTCGTCATTCTGAAAAGATTAAAAATCGAGCAATTTTAATTGCGTAGATTTTATCTTATTCAGAATCTGTTTATAATTCGTTCATACCCCACATGTAAACAGATTCCGGATCACGCAGTCGCATAAAACATGTCTCCACTTCGTTACGCACTCTGCTCCTGCTGTCCGGAATGACAGATTGGTGAGCCTACCAAATTTTTGCTTCATTCAGAATTGCCACGAAAATTTACGAATAATAATGTCGTTTTAGTTCGTCAACGCAATCACCGCCGTATTTTAGCAGAATTTCATCAGCCAAAATCCACGCAACACGAGCCTCTGCAACCACAGAACACGCCTCAACCGCACAAACGTCAGACCTTTCAAAATGTGCTTCCGTTTGCTCCATAGTTTCGGAATCAACAGTTTTTAACGGAGTTCGCATTGTCGGAATCGGTTTCATCACACCATAAACCACCAAATCTTCACCGTTTGTCATTCCGCCTTCAATACCGCCTGCGTGATTGGTTTTTCGCTTAACTTCGCCATTTTCGGCAAACATCTCGTCATGATATTGCGACCCCTGATACCCGAGCGGATTTGTACCGATTTCAACGACTTTAACCGCAGGAATACTCATAACCGCCTGTGCCAAACGTCCGTCAAGTCCTCTATCCCAATGAACATGCGAACCCAACCCCACAGGTAAATTCATATAAGTTACAACAAATTTTCCGCCGATTGTGTCGCCTTTTCCTCGCATAATATCGACTTCATCACTGAAATTTGCGGGGCAACACGCCGAACCGATTTGAAGAACCTTTGAACTGCCCGTAATTTCAAGTTCTTTTAACAACAATTTTGCAACCGCTCCGACAGCAACCTCAATGGCGGTTTTCCTTGCACTGGAACGCTCCAAAATGTTACGCAAATCCTGTTGAGCATACTTAACACTCCCCGCATAATCCGCATGTCCGGGGCGATATGTGGAAAATTTCTTTTCATCTGTCACATCTTCAGGGGCAACGCTCATAATCTTTTGCCAAGACTCAAAATCACGATTTTTCACAACAAGAGTAACAGGCGAACCCAAAGTTTTGCCAAATCTGACACCTGAAGTTATTTCAACGGTATCCGTTTCAATTTTCATTCTCTCGCCACGACCGTAGCCCTGTTGACGGCGTTTTAACTCGTTATTTATAAAATCAACGTCAATATTAATTCCTGCTGGCAAACCTTCTATTATTGCGGTTAAACATTTGCCGTGACTTTCTCCTGCCGTTAAAAATCTAAATTTCTTCATCTTTAATTATTTTCCTTTTGTCTTAAAAATGCTTGAACTTTCGTTTGCATCATTTCTTCGGTAATTTTCAAACCCGAATCGGTTTCTTGTACAATTTGATACATTTTAAGCCAATAAGTTTCCTTTGAAGGCTGTCTTTCTGCCGTAATTTTTACCCCTTGCGGAGTTTTTTGGGCAATAATATTTCTGTACTTGTTCTTGTACCTTCTAAGTTTAGCAGTTTTTTGTCCGATTTTCAATTCTTTAAAATATCTTTTTGTCGGCACAACCACCTCAACGACTTCCCCAGAAGGTTTTACAACCTCTCGGATAATTTTCGCATTCGGAGAATACATCTCAAGCAAGTCGTCATTATAAGAATTTGCAAAATCCGTGTATTTTACAAAAAACTCCATAGCCTCTTTCGGAGTTTCGGAATAAGTCGCAACAATTCCAAACATCACCCCGAAAATCGCAATTAATATTTTCATTCTAGTCATCTGATAAACCTCTCTTGAGTAAGTTTTGCCAATATTATAAAAATATACACTTCCCCGACACGGTAGAAAAAACTATAATTTTTGTGTAAACTGAAAGTATTATGA
>CAVKDD010000006.1:0-13871 GCA_963654845.1 Acutalibacteraceae bacterium
CAACTCTTCATTAATGGGTATGAGTTTGGTAACTTTGGCAGATACGACACTCGGTGAAATGTTAACAAGAAAATCCGTAGGCACAGCATTAAAGGCTCACACAAGAGATGAATTGATTGATATGGAAACAAGACAAAACAATTCAACAGGTTTCAAGAAAAAATACTACAACTTTATGCAAAGATTGACGGGTAAACGTTCAATCAAGTCTTATGAAGTTGCTTCAAAAAACAACCCGCCCCAAACTGCAAATACCAATATCCCGACAATTACGGGAAATAAAGATATAATATTTAAAGATGACAAAGAAGTGTTTAGCGATTTTACCGCAAAATTATAGGGGTTATATGTAGTTCGGTTAATGAAGATTGACAAGGTTAGACAAAAGTCTAACCTTTTTTATTGCTAAATCACCTGCAGTATTCTTTATATAATCACATAGACAAAAACAAAATATTGTAATACCATAAACCTTGTAGGGCTTTCACTATGCAAATTCCGTCACACACAAATTAACGAAATATTTGGACGGAAAGGAGGCAAAAAACTACATGATTGACAAATTAATAATGCTATTACTAGCATTTTCTGTCGCAGTAATAGCATTAAACATGTTAAGATTGTAGGGTGACGAAATAGAGTCTTTAATCCGCCTAAAGTTTAAAGGCTCTCGCCCTACACCTTTATTATTTACGATTTTTTCGCATTTGTCAAGTGGTTAGAACTCTGTTACTGACTGAAAAATTCGTCCTATTTTCCCAATCTGATTTCGTCAAAATCTATATAAATTCTATATCCGAGAATATCACAAATCATTTTCATTTCGGTGTAGCGTAGGGATTCGCTTGCGAGCTTGTGCGACAGCAAACTCTGCGAATAGTTTTTCCCGCTATATTCACTCATTCTCTTTGCCAACTCGGTCAAGGTCATACTTTTTGACGTCAGCATAATTTTAACTTCTTCTCGAACATTCATATTAAAATTATACATACCGATTGACAAGTTATGAAATATATTGTATATTTATGAGAATTATTCATAATATTGAATATAATTCATAATATATTAATAAAGGAGAGAACATGAGAAAAGGTTTTACACTTGCGGAAGTCTTGATAACTTTGGGAATAATCGGTGTAGTGTCAGCAATGACAATACCTGCACTCCAAACAAAAATAAACCGCTCAAAAGTGGAAACCATATTTAAAGAAGATTACTCCATAATTCAACAAGTCTTAAAAATGGCAGAAGCACAAGATGCAAGTATAGATGCCTTACCCAATGATAACATTGAAGTTTTAAAAACTTGGTTTAAAAGATATATGGAACCTAATATGAAAACTGCTTCCGTCTGCTACAATACTGCAGGTTGTTGGGCTAAAGGCGGAACAAAAAACCTACAAGGGAATAAAGTTTATGTAGATAGCCTAAATGTCGGAGTTGGAACGGATATTATAACAATTCGATTAACAAACGGTTCAAACTTAAATCTTGACGTTTATGGTTCAGGCAGCCTAAAATCATTTTTTGGAATAGAAACAACAAACTTAGACACCTTTGTCATCTTCGTAGATGCAAACGGGGACAATCCGCCAAATGTGGTTGGTAAAGATATTTATGTATTAGTTTGGAAAGAAGGAAGTTTGCTCCCTGCGGGGAATGACGTAACCACAGATGAGGTCAACAAAAACTGTTCAATGACGGCAACAGGTAAAAATGCAGGTTATTACTGTGCAAAAAGGCTTATGAATAACAACTGGAAAATTCCGAAAGATATCGTATTTTAACTTGTTACCCAAAATTTTAACCTTTTCAAAGCAGGTCTGTATTGCTATGCAGACAACAATATTTCCTCAAACCGACAAACTCGAAAACAATAACCCTTGACAAACATGTTATAATTAATATTATGGGTAGAAAAAGATTATGCCTGATTTTTGTTTTTGTAATACTTTTCGGAATTCCAAAAACCTACGGGCATGCTGATGATGAATTATTTAGAGCGGTAGAAGTCAAAAACGGAAGCACCTTGTCCGTTGTTGACTGTGTTGCCGTTGCGTTCAAAAATAGCCCCCAAATTAAGCGTAAAAAATATAATTTAGACATCGCAAAATCTAATCTCGGAATCGCAAAAGCTCAATATTTTCCCGTCATAAACGCAGGAATAGGATTTTTCAACGAAAACAATTCCAACAATATTTACTACAATTCGCACTACCGAGAATTGCCTTCTATCGGGGTTTCCGTCAACAAATTGATTTGGAATTTCGGCAAAACTACCGCATACATAAAAATGGAAGATTTTTATAAAATCGGAGCAGAATATGAATTTATTGACAGTTTGTGTTCAACGATTTTTGACATAAAAGCCAAGTATTACGCCTTGCTGAGGGCAAAAGCGTTTGAAGATATCGCACAATATAATCTAAAATTGAACGAAGAATTTGTAAAACTTGCGATAACAAAAAACAAAGCGGATTTAACGACTGCAAAAGTAAATTTGACAGATGCTAAAGTTAATTATATTGATGCCCAAAACTCTTACGAAAACGACCGAGTAAACCTCACAAATGCAATGTATTTGGAAAATGAACCCGATTTTTCAATAAAACCTACTCCGACTTTTGATTTTGACGGCAACGATTTAGAAAACCCTACAAACTCAATAACTAAAGATTTTCCGACAAATAAATTTTCATTTACACGAGAAAATGTGGTGCAACTTGCTTATGACAACAGCCCTGATTTGAGCGTTTTAATCTCGACAAAGCAGGCAATGGAACAATCGCTTTTGTATATAAAACGAACTTATTTTCCTGATTTGACGGCGAATGCGGGATATGGATTTAACAATTCAAACCGTGCAACAAACAACAGTTTGCAGGTTGGGGTTAATTTGTCTTCTTCCGTTAATTTAATGGAATTGAAACACAATTTAAAAGGTGCGAATGCTCAAGTGAAACTGGCGGAAAACGAAATTTTGCTTTTCAAAAAAGATTTATATTTTGAATTGAGCCGTGCGTTTAACAATTTTGAACGAGCAGAAAAAGAGATTTCGACAACAAAAATTGAGGTGGTTCAGGCTTATGAAAACCTTAATACCGTGCTTGAACAATACAAAAAGGACGAACTCAATTATGTTGCCTTGCAAGAAGCAAGAAAAGACTATATAAAATCGTTAAACAATTACGCAGAAAGTCTGTATGATTACAATTTGGCACTAATTCAGATAGAAATGGCGACACACATTCACCTTGCGGATATCCACCACAAGTCGGAACACGCCATGAAATATCACTTCCACGACTTGGTAGAAGACCTGAACAAGGCTCTTGACTGTGATGAACACGAAACCCGCAAACATTCTCACAAAGAAAAATTATAAGAATTTTTGTTTTGTGAAAAATTTATACTTGACAAATTGTTAGGCTTACCTTACACTTATATCAAAGGTAATTTTATGACAGAGAAAGAAGCATTATCCTCGGGGTTAGAGGACTACATAGAAGCAATTTATATCGCACACCTGAACGACACACTGCTAAAAGGTGCCGCACTTGCCCGCAAGCTCAATGTTTCCAGAGCCTCAGTATCAGAAGCACTCACAAAACTTGTAGCCAAAGGTCTTGTGCATTATTCAAGTTACGAAGCAATCACCCTAACGGACAAAGGGCTTGAACTTGCTCAAAAAGTTTATGATAAACACCACATTTTAAAAGAATTTTTTGAAAAAGTTTTGAATATTCCGTCAAGTGAAGCAGGTGAAAATGCTTGCAAAATCGAGCATATAATTTCGCAAAACATCCTAGACCGAATGATAAAATTCACAAACTTTATACAAGAACACCCCGAAATAATCTCCGAGTTTAAAGAGGAAAATTAAAAAATGACCAAAATATCTTCAATCGGAAAATTTTTAGACCAACCGATTTTAACAGCAAAATTAAACAAACACATGCCTGAAATTTTGACGGTAGGTTCCGGAATATTTTTAGCAAAACAACTCCACGAAACACCGGAAAACGAACGCCTCAAGCACGGCATCAAATCAGCAATTATTTTAGGTGCGACAGGGGTTTCGGCAATAAACGCTCCAAAAATCGCAGCCTACATTACAAAAAAAGAAATGACAAAACCGTTTGCACAAATAGTGAAAGACAATGCACAAATTATTGATAACTATTTGCAAAATAACAAGTTTTCACAAGAAATCACAAAGGTTTTGGAAAAGGCTAAAGGGAAAATTTTATCGGTAAAAGAAATCGACAAAATTAACACCCCTGAACACAAAGAGTTTTTGGACAAACTTATTCCACCGCCACAAAATATTCAAGCAAAAGACATTTTTAAAGAAATAGGTTGGCTTTCACTATACGGTGCAATTCCTGTAGGTGGCGGTATTGCAGGCGGAATTGTCGCTGACAAAGTGACAGAAAAAAATTGGAAACAAAAAGTTCCTAACAAAATCAAAGAAGGAATTTATCAATATTTGGCAAACATTTTTATGTGTAACATCGGAGCAGGTGCAGCTCTAGGGATTTTAGAAAAATTCAACATCAAATCTAAATCCGCAAGATGTATCGGTATGGTAAGCGGAATTTTGTTGACAGGCGTAATCGGCGGAAGCTATATCGCAAACTTTATCGGCAACAAAATCATCAACCCGCTTATTTTAAAAGAACACAAAAAAGAAACAAGAACTCCCGAACTGTTAGATTTAGGATTGCATTCGGACGACATCGCAACCGTTTCACTGCTATCAGGCTTGAAATGGATTGAACCGTCACTTCCTTTGTTATATTCAATTTCGGGATATCGTGCAGGCATTGGCTACAGAAACGGTCAAGCCAAAAACGAAAAAGAAGCTCATTTTTTACGACAAAAGTGTTAGGCAATTCTAACACTACCTTATTTTACATTACCAGTAACTGTACACAAAAGGGGCAAAACTGCTCCTTTTCTTTTTTCACGTTCTATGTCAAATCAGGGATTTGCTTTAGTTTTTGAGCGTGCAAAGCGAACTAACAATTAAATGGGTGCACAGACAATCGACTTGTCTGCCCGTCAATCACACGCATAATGTCTTCGTGGAAACGTTCAAACTGCTCTTGAGTACAACAAACTTTACCTTTTACTGATTGCAAATTCGGCGGGAATTTTGTAATTCTTGAATTTTGAACGGAACTAACGTTATCCAAAATCAAATCACCGTTGATTTTGCCGACATTTTTCAACAAATCGTCTTCATCAATTCCAAACATTGAATAAGGCACGATAATTCCGCCTTTTCCCGTGTTATAAGAAGGTTTGTAAGTGCCGATTTCAAGCAAACCGTCATCAATTTGTTTAGTTTTCACACCTAAAAATTTGAAGATTTCTTGCGGATTATTTTCTTTAATTACTTTTACAAAAGATTTCTTTGTTTGCGGGTCAACATCATTCAACTTGCGGGAAATCATCAAGGCTACACTTGCTTTCGGACCTTCATCAATCACTCCTGAAGCACAAGAAAGTTTTGAAGATTTAATATAATTTTCGATTTCGTCACATAAATTCAACGGAACAATATTGTTATTTTCCACCCCTTGAATTTGGTCGATTTTCCCACGACAAGAAGTCATACCGACCATCGGTTCCCACAAATTATATTTATTTCTTTCCAAATAAATATGAAAATCACCGTCTTCCAGTGCGGCGGTCGCCTTGTCAACGCTTGAACGTGTACACCAGTTTTTACAACTCAAAATTTCAAGTTTGTTGACATTTGCCTCTTTGTGTTGCTTATCGTGAACAAAAGACGGAATTTTCACCCAAACCGCTTCTTTTTCAGACAATCCCATATCAATCAAAAGGTTATCTCGCAATCTGTGCGTATAAATATCAATAAACGAAGGAGCAGAACACCTTACCGCACGGTCTTTCGGCAAGATATTTTCAAAGCCCTTAATCGTTTCAAGTAACGCTGTTTCATTTAACGGAACGGGTATGTGGCGGTTATTGTCGCCAAGTTCGCCCGTAACGGCATTCCAAATTACAAAACGTAAAGAATCATCACTTTTTAACTTTTTATATAATTCAGGATTGAAATTTTCGCCATTAATCTTTTTATATTCAGGATTGTCAACGTCTAAAAAGTTTTTCCATTTTTCCATTCGGTCAACTCTTGCTTCGTTAATTTTGTCAATGGAAAACTCTCTTATATCTTGCGGAATATAACTTTTCCAGCGAATTTTTGACGCCTGACTGCGTTTAAAATCAGGGAAGATAGTTCCTTTGTCTTTTAATTGTTCAAGTGCTTCCGTAATTTTTGATGCGGAAAGTAAACTTCCGTCAACCTTGTACTTTCTTTTGTTGCCGTCTATAATTTTTGTTGCCAAATACTGAAATGTCGTTTTGTACATCGAAGGGGCGGATTGTCCCGTAAAACTAACGCTGTCAGCAACAGGTTGAGTATGTAATTTTACGGAATTATTTGTATGATTTTGAACCACATTTTGCGGTCGAATTGCTCTAAATTGGGGCATTATAGAGATAGACATGTTACCTTCCTTTTATATTTTCTTGTCATTATTTAAAATTCGTCAACAAAAAAATTTGCTAGTAGAAGAAAATCTAAGTTCACGTTTTGTAACAAAAATAAAACATTTTCGCAAAATTTTATATTTTGGGATTTTAATACCCAAAAGGGGGAAATATGACAGAAATAAATTTTACATCAACTTATAGAATCCCGATTTCTCAACCGGGAGTAAATGCAGCGAAAAAAGCGAAATTAAAAGAGTTAATCGGAACTTATCCTAACGGTCTTATCGGTAACAGCAAAGTCGGAAACGCAAGAATATCAGTTGCTGACAGTGAAGACGAAAACTTTGTAAGAAAATTGAAAACAATCGGCTACAAAATTTTCCAAAAATTTGAAGGGGAAAATATAGAAAAAGACAAGTTAGACATTTATATAAAAGAAAAACTTGATACAAGAAATTACAATCAAATCGGCAAAAACAAAAAACGAATGAACCGAGAATTAAAAGAAAAACACAAGTACGAAAAGAGTTTCAACGATAATGCGGTTCAAAATTCGGCAGAAGAAGGAGCAGAAAAAATTTCGCAAAACTCGGCAGAAATCTCAAAAGCCGACAAACTCCGCCAATCGCCAAAATATCAGCAATATAAAGAAGAATACGGCGAAGCCTTCGCAGAAGCGGTATTTTTCGGGATTAAGAAATAAATTAAAATAGAAAAAACTTTTACTAAAGTGCTTGAATTACCAATCTTACATTGATATCCGCAACAGAATTTAAAGCCGTTGCTTTATCTTCAGACGTCATTGATTCAAGCATTTTTAGTGTTTCTAAAGCTTTTAAAACCAACGCCGGATTAGAGGACTTCAAAAGTTCTCGCACTGCAAATTCATTCTCGGTAAATTCCAGTGCAGTAAACACAAATAAACTTTTTTCGTCCAATTCCTCATCCGCCAAAGCGTACAAAACCGCCTCATCAACAGTTGATAACAACTTTTTGATATCATAAATTTCTTGCTTTGTATCTTTTGTTTCATCAAACAAATACTCATCATTTTCGGTCAAAGTCGAAAATTTATCCTTTGCCGAGAGCAAAACAACCGCCAAAGACGAGGTCATTTTTTCCTGTTTTAACATTGAAATAAAATCATACAAACGAAAATCAAACACTTGCGAAAGCCCTAAAATTTCGCCAAGCCCGCTAATTATCGAATTAAAAACAAACAATCCGTTTTCTTTATTATTGTTATAAATCTCAAACAAATCAGACAAATAAAGGAGTTCACCCGCAATATTGTCTGCCATTGAGGATGTTTTCATGCCTGTAATAATTTTATCGGTTGCATTTTTATTACCGTAAGCCACCAAAAACTTCACCGCATCAAGTTTTTCAAACTCATCATCAGAAGTCAGTTTCGCCAACGCCTCGTTATAAACCTCGACATCACCCAACGCAAAAAGTGCTGAGGCACAATTCCCGCTCAAACACGGATTTTCACTAAACGCATACGCTTTCAAAAACTCAACGGCTTTTTGATTTTTGGTTACCTCAAAATACTTTGCACAGTAGATTTTTTCATCTTCCGTCCCGTTTTTA
Organism: Acutalibacteraceae bacterium; assembly: GCA_963654845.1. GTDB lineage: Bacteria > Cyanobacteriota > Vampirovibrionia > Gastranaerophilales > Gastranaerophilaceae > Zag111. The sequence continues at coordinate 8,119 of CAVKDD010000006.1, forward strand.
AGACGATTTAGTAATTTTTCCGATAACTCCTCATCACCGAATTTTACAAGATTTGAAACAATAAATTCCTCATAGGACGGGGAATAGAACTTCAAAAATTGTAACAAATTTTTATAGTTTGATTTATTGCAAACCTTGTTGAGCCTATCTGCAACATTACGTTTGACAAAATCAAACAAAAAATCTTCACTTGCCACAAGTTCTGAAAACAAGTTCGTAACAGGTTTATTCACAAGATTAAAAGCGACAGCTTCAAAGTCTTGCGGATTTTTACCCGTAAGTTTCTTCAAATCGTTGTTCATAAATAAATTTCCTAAAAATTAGTCAAGATAGAACACTGTAATAACTTTGTGACGTTCTTCCGCATACTGAACTGCATTGTGTAGAGTTTTACTTGTGTGAGAAAGGAAACAAATCAACTGGTTGCATTCGTCAATAATTTCTCTGTTACAAACTCTTGAAGCATCAGCCAAAGTCATCATTGCTCTATCCAAATGTTCTGTAATATTAGGAACACCGATTAACTGATTTTGAACATCAGAAGGTTGTTGGCTGATAGTTTGCGGCAAAATTACGCATAACTTGTCAGGATTAGCCTTCATCGCACCACGAATAGCGGCAGCGTTAGTCCCTGAAGAACCGCCTGATGTAATGATTGTGTTGTCTTGCATAACCAAAGCGGTTGCAAGAGTTTCAATCATTTGCTGATGAGTGATTGGAAGATTACGACTTCCGATAATTGCTATTTTCTTTGCCGATTGTTTTATTGTAGCCAATTCCATAGCCAATTCGTCAACTGTATTAGGTTCATTAGATTTTACGGTATCTAAATCATCATCTATTGGTACCACGATTGACTTTTGGGCGTCATCTTGGTTATCTTCCGAACTCAATAAAATTTCCATATCACTGTCTGTCATTTTTTCTTTTACCTTCTGATTGCATTAATAACGTTTTTAAACTATTCTAGATTATAGCATATATTTTTTGATTTGGGAAGATGTCATGGAAAATTTATTAGAAAATCTTAATAAGGAACAAAAAGAAGCAGTCCAAACCACACAAGGACCGCTATTGATACTGGCCGGAGCAGGCTCGGGAAAAACAAAAGTTTTAACAACTCGTATTGCGTACATGATTCGTAACGGGGTAAGACCTCGCAACATTTTGGCGGTAACCTTTACGAACAAAGCCGCAAAGGAAATGAAAGAACGTATCGGCAAAATTATCGGGGAAGACACCGTAAAATACATGTGGGTCGGAACTTTTCACGGAATTTGCGGAAGAATTTTGAGAGAAAATATTGACAAATACAACACCGCTACGGGTAAACATTTAGACAAAAACTTTACAATTTATGACGATTCGGACACAAACCAAATTATCACAAGAGCAATAAAGAAGTTAAATCTTGATGATAAAGTTTATCAAACAAAGTTGGTTAAATCCGTAATTTCAAACGCAAAGAACAAAATGCAAGATGCCACCACCTTTGCAACTTATGCAAGAGATTTCAAATCTCAAAAAATTGCAACGATTTATGAAGAATACGAAAAAGCATTAAATAATAACAACGCAATCGACTTTGACGATATGCTAATGCTTACGGTTAAATTGCTTGAGCAAAACGAAGAGGTTAGAAAGCAGTATTACGAACGCTTCCAACATATTATGGTCGATGAGTACCAAGACACAAACATTGCTCAATACAATTTGGTTAATATGCTTTACACAAATCTTTCAAAAGATATTCCGCAAGAGCGTTCTCTATGCGTTGTAGGTGATGTTGACCAGTCAATTTATTCTTGGCGTGGTGCGGATTTCACAATTATTATGAACTTCCAAAAGGATTATCCTAATACAAAACTTATCAAACTTGAACAAAACTACCGTTCAACGGCTCACATTTTGCATGCTGCAAACGCTGTAATCGAAAACAATAATGAACGTGTTGAAAAAGTTTTGTATTCAAACAAAGGCGAAGGCGAAAAATTAAGTTACTATACGGCAAGTGACGAGGCTGACGAAGCAAATTATATCGTTAGCAACATCAAACGCACTGCTCACGGCAACTTCAACCAATTTGCGATTTTATACAGAACAAACAACCAATCAAGAGCCCTTGAAGAAGCCTGCATGGCAACAGGTGTTCCGTATAGAATTTACGGCGGTACAAAGTTCTACGACAGAGCCGAAGTTAAAACCATTATTTGTTATTTAAAATTAATTAATAACACGGACGACTCACAAAGTTTACGCCGAGTTATAAACATTCCAAAACGAGGAATAGGCGACACTACAATTAAAAATCTTTCAGATTTTGCAAATTCAAGAGATATCAGCCTGTTTGAAGCAATAAAAGTTTGCGATGAATCAGAAATCACGCCGAGAACTTGTGCAAAATTAAAAGAATTTGCAGGGCTTATCTTGAAATTCAAAGATGCTCAAAAAGCATACTCACTCAAAGATTTTGTAACTCTTGTTATCGAAAAATCAGGTTATCTTGCGGAATTACAAGCAAAAGCGGCAACCGACCCTGATTTTCAAGATGATATTAACAACTTGCAAGAACTTGTAAACGTAGCGGAAGAATTTGTACCTGAGGAAGAGGACAACTTGCTTGGTGAATTTTTGCAACAGGTTGCACTTGTATCAGACCTTGATTCAATGGAAGACGAAGCAAACAACGTTACCATGATGACTTTGCACGCTGCAAAAGGTTTGGAATTTCCGACTGTATTTATTGCAGGCATGGACGAAGGGATTTTCCCGAGCCAAAGAACTCTTCAAGTGCCGTCAGAAGTCGAAGAAGAACGCCGTTTGATGTATGTCGGAATTACTCGTGCAGAAGAGAAATTGTATCTTGTATCAGCCAAAAGACGTCAAACTTGGGGAGAATACAGATACTATAATCCGTCAAGATTTATCGAAGAAATCCCGCAAAACTTGATTGAATCAATGGAATCAAGCAACGATTTCGGACGTTCTTCAACCTTTAGAAGTGCGGTATCAAGAGCAAAAGACAGCAGCTCGGTTTCTTCATCACCTGACGGTTACGTTCGCCCGTCAAGCGGATTTGGTGCAAACTTTACTGCTCCGAAAAGACAAGGTTTGTCAAGAACAACAGTTACCAAAAAGCCGTCAACTTCTTATTCAAACCCAAGCCGTACAAGTTCTTCTTACGGATATTCTAAACCTCAATCAAACAGAACTCCGCAAAGAACAATGATTGTAAAATCAGCAATCAACAAGAAAAAAGAAGAAGAAAAAATTGCAGCATTTTTCAAGGATAACGCAATTAAACGTATGGCTGAGGAACGCAAAAAACAACGTGAAGCCGCTGAACGTGAAACTATCGAAAAACAAAAGGTTCATGAACAAAGCAAATTTATTGACAATGCCTACGAAATCGGTCAAAGAGTTTTCCACGAACAACTCGGAATCGGTCACGTTACGGATGTTCTAAATGTCGGAAACAGCATAATGTACACCATTGACTTTGGCAAACTCGGCAAAAAAGCAATGGATGCTTCTTACGCAAAATTAAAGAAATTCTAACCCTACAAAATATCCAACGGGTCAACATCAATAGTCATTTTTATGTCTTTTGGTGAATTAATTTTGCTCAAGAAACTTGAAACAAATTGATGACCTTTTTGCTCCAATTTATTTTTAATAATAATTTGGAAACGATAACTACCGTTCAATTTTTCAATAACACACGGGGTAGGTCCAAGTACATCAAGCCTTTCGCCAAATCCAAATTTTTCAATCATTGTACAAAGTCGCAAGGCAATTTCCTGTGCGGCTTTTTCAGTCCTAAAATTATTCGGGGAACTCAAAATCAATCTGATAATTTGACTAAACGGCGGATAATCAAAATCTTCACGGGATTTTATTTCTTTTTCGTAAAATTCCGAATAATTTTGAGATTTTGCACTTTCAAGTGCATAAAATTCAGGATTATACGTTTGGAAAAGCACACGCCCCTTAAACTCACCACGTCCCGCACGTCCTGCCACCTGCGTAAGTAACTGAAAACCTCTTTCGGAGGCTCTGAAATCAGGCAAATTGAAACTTGCATCCGCCGAAATTACCCCAACCAAAGTAACATTAGGGTTATCCAAACCTTTTGCAATCATCTGAGTACCGATTAAAATATCAATATCACCCTTTTGGAAACGTTCCAAAAGCCTTATGTGTTCGCCCTTTCGCACCAACACATCACTGTCAATTCGCTCAACCTTATAATCAGGGTACAAATCTTTTATATATTGTTCAATTTTTTGCGTTCCCGTTCCCGAGTTTTTCAACCCCTCAAATCCGCAATTCGGACAAACATCAGGGAAATATTCAACGTGATTGCAATAATGACACTTCAACATATTATCTTTTGCGTGCCAAATCATCGGAACTGCACAATTCGGACACTCAATAACATGCCCGCACCCCTGACACTGGGTAAAAGTCGAAAAACCACGGCGATTTATCAACAAAATTACCTGTTGTTTATTGTCTAAAGTCTCTTTTATCGCAGTTTGCAAAGGTTTTGAAATCAAACTTTTGTACGCCACCCGTCCGTATTCCTGCATATTGATAACCGAAACAGGGGCAACTTTCGCATTGTTATAACGTTTCAACATCTCAAACAAATGATTTGAATTTACCGCCCTATAGTAACTTGAAATATCAGGAGTGGCAGACCCCAAAATCAACGGGCAAGAATTAAACTCGGCTAATTTCCTTGCAACAAGCCTTGCATCATAACGTGGAGCGGGTGAAGATTGTTTGTACGCACCTTCATGCTCTTCATCAATAATTATCAAACCCAAATTTTTAATCGGAGCAAAAACCGCAGACCTTGCCCCCGCAAGAATTTTAATCTCGTTTTTATAAAGCTTTTGCCAAACGTCATACCGTTCACCTTCCGAAATGCTGCTATGCCAAATCGCAACCTCCTGAGTTCCGAATTTTCTAGCTAAACGTTTTGTCAACTGAGATGCAAGAGCGATTTCGGGAGCAAGGAACAAAACATTTTTACCCGCCTTAATCGTGTCATCAATGAGTTTAAAATAAACCTCAGTCTTTCCGCTTGCCGTGATACCATGAAGCAAAATTTGCGGAGCCTTTTCGGTTTTAATTTGGTTAGAAATTCCCTCATAAACCTGTTGTTGAGTAGGTGAAAGTTCAAACAAATCCTCTTTTTTATCAATATGCAAAATCTCTAACGGATTGCGGTAAACCTGCTCATCCGTGAGTTTTACGCACCCTAAATCGACAAGCTTTTTCACGGTCGCACGAGTTGTTTTAACTTTTTTCTCAAACTCAATCAACGGCATTTTGCCAAATTCTTTGAGTTTTTCCAAAATTTCAAGCTGGCGTTTGGTTGCCCCGTCAACTTTTACAAACTCTACTATTTGCTCAATTTTCAACGATTTTTCAATGAGTTTCAACGGAATTGCGGCATTCAAAACAGTAATCAAATCCACGCAATAATAATTTGCCACCCATTCCAAAAGTTTCAAATATTCAACAGAAAACAAAGGTGTTTCGTCTAAGATTTTAGAAATTCGCTTTGCCCTGATTTCAGGCGGTAAATAATCCGAAAAACCGACACAAAAAGCATTTATCAAACCTTGACGTCCAAACGGAACAAGCAATGCTTGCCCGATTTTTATGGTATTTCGCATCTCGGGCGGAATTGCATAACTGAAAGTTTTAACTCCTAACCCACGAATATTCACCAAACAAAC
>CAVKDD010000007.1:0-13670 GCA_963654845.1 Acutalibacteraceae bacterium
GGTGAAGGAACGTACTGGAAAGACTTTTTGAAAAAGTAGAAAGTTTAACCGTACTGTTTGATGATTGCATCATTCACAAGATGAGAGATTGAAACTCCCTCTTTTTTAGAAAGTTTTAGAAGTTTTAAGTGGGTTGCTTTTGAAGTTCTTACGGCAATTCTTCCGTTTGCGTTTTGAATTTCTTGCGGTTCGGGAATTGGCATATTATCTTCAAGGCAACTTTCCAAATAGAATTCCAAAGCCTCTTGAATTTCTTTAGAAGCTTCTTCTAAAGTATCCCCGCCCGAATAGCAGGACAGTCCTACAACAACCGCTGAATATCTGCCGTCAGGGTGTTTTGTGAACTCAAACTGCCAAGGCAATGATAAATAGTATTTTAAATCTTTAACCTGTTTAGTCATTACTGCTCCTTTCGACAAATTATCTCATATTGTGTCAAAATGTCAAGATATATATTGACAAATATGTATTCTATATCCCCACGGACAAGCCTGCACATAGGTTTATTGATTGTCCCGTAATTCCTTTTGCTTCGGGTGAAATCAGGTATTTAACAAGGTTCGCCACTTCGACGGGTTCTACAAAACGGCGTTGCGGAATGCACTCAAGGATTTCTTCTTTGGAAAATTCACTGTCATCAATCGAGGAATTGCCAAGTTCCGTATCGACCCACCCGGGGTTTATTGTGTTCACTGTAATTCCAAATTCTGCAAGTTCAAGTCCTGCGGATTTTGCAAAACCGATTAGACCTGCTTTTGTTGCTGAATATAACGGTGCGTTTGCTTCCCCCATTATGCCTGAAATTGAGCCGATATTAACAATTCTGCCAAAATTTTTCTTTTTCATATTAGGAATTGCTCTTGCACTCAAATAAATCGGGGCTTGAAGATTTACTTTTGAAATATGTTCAAGTTCTGCTAAGGTCGTTTTTTCTGTCGGGTTGTAAATGTATTCCCCTGCATTGTTGATTAAAATATCAATCTCTTTTTGCTCAATGAAGTTGCCTAAATTTTCCAAATCTTCAGGTTTTGACAGGTCACAAACAAAATATCCGTCACAGTTTATAGTCTTTAACAAGTCTTCATTTCTTGCCGTAATATAGACATGCCCGACTTTTGCTAAAGTCTGTGCGATTGCTTTTCCGATACCTTTTGATGCTCCTGTTACAAGTATATTCATAAAAATCCTTTAATTGATAAAATACCTCACTTTTCAGCGAGGTATTTTGTAAAATCTGTACTGATTGGTAATTATTTTATAATTCCGAAACCTAATAGAAATTCGCAAATTAAGAAAATCAAACAAACGATTCCCGTTAATTTGTTCAAGCCTTTTTCGGCACTTTTTTGAGAGGCGAACATTTGAGATGCCCCGCCGATTGCTCCGATACCGTCACCTTTTGGTGAGTGTAACAAGATTAGAATTATAAGTAAAACCGCTGATACGGTTCCAAGTATCCATAAAAAATTAGCCATTATTTAACTTTCTCCTTTTTAATAAAGTGTGCCCGTTTAGAGTTTAGCTCAATATTTTCAAATGTATATAGCCTTGCAGGACGTTTTGAAGAAGATTTTGTATATTCTTCAAGTTCAATCAAGCCGTCTGTTGCTAGAGCTTTTTTCCTGAAGTTTCTCTTATCAAGACTTTTGCCCATAATAAGTTCGTACGCTTTTTGCATTTCGGTCAGCGTGAATTTTTCAGGTAGAAGTTGGTATGCAACAGGGCAAAGTTCCAATCTCTCACGGGTTCTTTTTAGTGAATATTGTATAATTTCCTTGTGGTCATAAGCCATTGAAGGTAAATCGTTAACCTTGTGCCAATCAAGTTCTGAGGTTGACTGGATTTTCAAATCCTTATCTCTTACCAATGCGAAGTATGCACAGGTAATGACACGAGCGTTAGGGTGACGAAGCGGGTCACCGAAGGTGTATAACTGTTCAAGATAAATGTTATCTACATCGGTTTTTTCTTTTAATACTCTTAATGCTGCTTCATCAAGGTTTTCGGAAAGTTTGATATAACCTCCGGGAATTGCCCATCTGCCCTTAAAAGGTTCTGTTGTACGCTTTACCAATAACACTTGAATGCTATTATTTCTAATTGTCAAAATGACGACATCGACTGTGATTTCATGTGTTTTTGTAACGTTGAACATACTCTTTTTAACCTTTTTATATCTTTTTCCCTTATATCTTATAATAAACACAGTCTAATCACTATTGCAATTTGTTAAATTTGTTAATATTTATTAACAATTTATGAAATTTATGCAATTTCGGGGAGTAAAAATACTTTATATTAATACAAGGGGAAATAAGAGAATGTCAGTTGCGAACACATACAATGCAGATTTGGTAACGAACAATCCGTTCATAGCGAATATGAATGCGGTTGCTACTCAATATGTTGAACAACAAGCAAAAATGGCTGCTCAATATCAAAAAACATTGGCATCTATTCCGCAACGTTTGGCAAATTATTCTCAATATTCAAATGTAACCACAAATTCTAATTACGCAAGTCCGTATGGAAAATATTGTAGTTTTAGCACAAATAATGCTGTTAAAATTTCTGATAGCGATGCAAATTTGAATGCAAGTTTTTATCAAGGAAATTCAGCTTCGGGTGTAAATCGCAGAGTTGATACAAAATGTAATAAATCGGCAGCAGAATTAAATAAACACCTGTCAGGCGTTTTAGCAGGAAAAGGTGAAGTCTTTTTGGAAGCTGAAAGACGATACGGAGTTAATGCAGCTTTCTTAATTGCTATATGTAAGTTAGAAAGCGGTAACGGTAAAAGTCGTTTGGCAAAACAACAAAACAATGTCGGCGGTATGGGCGGTCAAGGAAACTTCAAAACTTACGCTTCCGTAGATGATTGTATTTTTGATATTGCTAAAAATATTTCACAAGGCAAATATTATTTCCGTCAAGGCAAAAAAACAATAGCACAAATCGGACCGACTTATTGCGACAGTCGTTGGGCAAGTCAGGTTAGCGGAATAATGAACCAAATTGCATAAGGTTTTCTTTTGCTAATTAATATTTAATTACAAAATCTTGAAGTAATAATTTTTTTCGTGTACTTTATCCATGTAATCTTAGTTTTTACAGAAAGGGAAAAATGGATAAGGGATATATAGAGAACGGTTTTATTGTAGATTTAACCACTGCAAGAAAAACGTCCGAAATTATTTATGAACTTTCAAGAGTATTGGACATGCCGGAAGCAAAAGGCAAACACATTTGTTTGAAGCTCGGTTCTGTTGACTTGTCTGAATCTGAATTGACAAGCGTAAAATCTCTTGTTGAATTGATGGAATCTCAATTAGCATTTATCAGTACGAGTTCAGCCGTAACTTTGGAATCGGCAACGGCTCTCGGGATAAAAATTTCTGAATTTACGGAACAGGTGGAAGCTCCTGTTTTTGAACCTCAGGAACCGCAACCCGAAGTTTCAAATGCACTTGATGCGATTTTCGGTGAAGACGGGGAACAAAAATCAACCGAAAATACAGAAAAATCAGACGATACAACTTCTCAAAAAGAGGCACAAAAGGTTGAAGAAGAGGACGAAATTTCTCCGATAGTTAAACACAGTGAAGACATAGCGGAAGACGTTATGGCTCAGGAAATTATTGAAGAAACTGATGAAGAAATCGCAAAGAAAAAAGCCGAACCTGAAAATTTGCCTACCTTATATATAAGAAGAACAATTCGTTCGGGTCAAAGCATTTCCTCAGACGGTAATATTGTAGTTATCGGTGATATTAATCCGGGTGCTGAAATTATCGCAAAAGGTGATATTACGGTTTGGGGTATTTTAGGCGGAATTGCTCACGCAGGTTCAGAGGGTAATAATTACGCAAGAATCAGAGCGTTGAAATTAAATCCCGTACAAATCAGAATCGGTACGGTTTTTGCAAGACGTCCCGATACAGTGAACCTTCCGTATATTCAAAAATCTTGTGAATATACACCTGAAGAAGCGTTTACTTATAAAGGAAGTATTGTAATTAGAAAGATACATGAAGAAAATTAAGGAGATATAGATGACTGGTAGAGTAATAGTTATTACGTCCGGAAAAGGCGGAGTCGGAAAAACAACAACTAACGCCAATATCGGAACAGCTCTTGCCAGAGCGGGAAACAAGGTAGTAATGATTGATACCGATTTGGGCTTGAGAAACTTGGACCTGCTTTTAGGCTTGGAAAACAGAATAGTTTACACCATTGTTGATGTTGTGGAAAAACGTTGCAAATTGAAACAAGCACTTGTAAAAGATAAGAAAAATCCTAATCTTTGCTTGCTTGCAGCAGCACAAACCCGTGATAAGACCGCAATCACAGAAGAACAATTAAAAGAAATTTGCGAAAAATTGCAAGAAGATTTTGATTTTATCTTGGTTGACTGCCCTGCGGGTATTGAACAAGGTTTCCAAAATGCGATTGCAGGGGCGTCTGAAGCGATTGTTGTTACAACCCCTGAAATGTCAGCTGTTCGTGATGCTGATAGAATTATCGGACTTTTGGAAGCAAGAGAAGAGATTAAATCTTACAAATTGTTGCTCAACCGTGTAAGACCAAACTTGATTAAATCAAACGATATGATGAGCGTTGATGATGTTGTTGAAATTTTGTCAGCTGACCTTATCGGTATAATTCCTGAAGATACAGGCATTATTACCTCAACTAACAAAGGTGAACCTATCGTTAATGATGAAAAATCTTTAGCGGGAAGAGCGTACAGAAATGTTGCTCATCGTATTATGGGTGAAGACGTACCGTTTTTGAACTTGGAAGAAGAAACCAGTGTAATGACAAAGGTTAAAAAATTCTTCTCACATCTTATAGGTAAGGAGAAGTAGAATGAGCGAAAATATATTAAAAGATCTTTGTAATAGGGTTTTAAACCTGTTCCGACAAACGGAAACAAAAGAGGAAAACGCAAAATCTGTGGCTTGCAACAGATTGAGAGTAGTTTTGATGCAAGACAGAACAAATCTTACTCCTGAATTGTTGCAACGTATGAGAAGAGAGCTCGTTGAATTGCTTTCAAAATACGTTGAAATGGATAAAGATGCTTTGGAATTGAATTTTGACCAAGAAGGCGACCAAATGGCATTGATGCTTTCAATTCCCGTTATCCGAGCAAAAGACGAGGAAGAAATTGAAAAAGCGTTAGCGGAAGTTGATAACGCAAAAGATGCTGATGATGATTCTGACGATGAACAAGCAACTGAAGATGAAGAAGACAAAGACGAAGATGTTGAAGTTTCTGAAGACGAAAGTGAAGAGGAAATCGAAATAACAGAAGATGATGAATCTGATTCGGATGTTGAAAAATCAGAAGAAAATTCTGAAAATAACGAAGAAAAACACGATTAATGTTTTCTAAATTTTAGATAAATAAAAACGGCAGGTGCAATTTTGAGCCTGTCGTTTTTATTTGTAGGTTTAGTTTTTTGCGACCTTTTCTGTGCTATAATTGCGTACAGAAGATTGTTAGAAAATTAAGGAGAGAAAAATGGAGATAAAAGCGGTAATTTTGGCGGCAGGTAAAGGCACCAGAATGAAATCGGAAACAACACCAAAAGTTTTACACCAAATTATGGGCAAGACTTTGCTTGGTTATGTGTTGGATAATGTTAAAAATTTTGCATCGGAACAGTTTGTAATTGTCGGACACCACGCACAAGAGGTGGAAGATTTTGTAAAAACTAATTATATAAATGCAAAAACCGTTCTTCAAACCCCACAACTTGGCACAGGGCATGCCGTTTCTATGGTTTGTCCGAATTTGGAAAATTATGACGGCTTGGTTTTGATTTTGTGCGGTGATACTCCGTTGATTAAAGAGGAAACTTTGAAAGCTTTTGTCGAATTTCACAAATCCAATAACTCTGATATTACCGTTATGAGTACGATTTTTGAAAATCCTACAAATTACGGCAGGATAATCAGAGATACGGACAATTCCTTAAAATGTATTGTTGAAGAAAAAGATGCAACTCCTGAACAAAAAGCGGTTAAAGAGGTTAATGCGGGGATTTATTGCTTGAATTGGGGCAAGGTTAAATCTGCATTTTCTCAACTAAAAACAAATAATGCTCAAGGTGAATATTATTTGACAGATATTATTTCTTGGGGAAAAGAACAAGAATTGAAGGTTAATGCGTTTATTCTTGATGACAGTGACGAAATTTACGGCATAAATTCTCGTTTGAATTTGGCTACCGCTACAAAAATCATGAACAGACGTAACCTTGAAAGATATATGGTGAACGGTGTTACTATCGTTGACCCTGATTCTACTTGGATTAGCGAAGATACCGAAATCGGTACGGATACAATAATTTATCCCGCAACATATATTGAAGGTAAAAATAAAATCGGCAAATCCTGCAAAATCGGACCTTGTGCTCATTTAAGAGGCGGTGTTGAGGTTTGCGATAATGTTAAAGTCGGAAATTTTGTCGAGGTTAAAAAATCTAAGATTTCATCAAATACAAATGTCGGGCACCTTTCATATATCGGAGATTCCGAACTCGGTGAACATGTAAATATCGGAGCGGGAACAATTACCGCAAATTACAATCCGCTTACAAAGGCAAAAACAAAAACCGTGTTGAAAAATGACGTCAAAATAGGTTCAAATACCGTGCTTGTTGCTCCCGTTACGGTTGAAGACGGGGCAAATGTCGGAGCGGGAACCGTTGTGACAAAAGATATTCCTGCGTGGTCGCTTGCGATTACACGTTCTCCGTTAAGAGTTATTGAAAACTGGGTGAAAAAGCAGTTAGGCAAGTAATTTTTTTATATTTTAAAAATAAGTCGGTAAATTTTGTATGCCGACTTATTTTTTTGAGTTGATTTATCAGGTTAAAGTTCTATTATTGAATAGAAGGGAATTTAATTTATGTACAATCCGAAATCTACAATAGCAGAAGAATTTATCGACAATGAAGAAGTCTTGGCAAGTTTGGAATTTGCCAAAAATAATAAAAATAATATCAAACTTATTGATGAAATTTTAGAAAAAGCAAAACTCGGCAAAGGGCTTACCCATAGGGAAGCGGCGGTTTTGCTTGAGTGTGAAATTGAAGAAAAAAATCAGGAAATTTTCAATCTTGCAAAGAAAATTAAACAAGATTATTACGGAAATCGAATTGTTTTGTTTGCTCCGTTGTATTTGTCTAATTATTGTGTAAACGGTTGCGTTTATTGCCCGTATCACGCTAAAAATAAACATATTCCACGCAAAAAAATGACACAAGAAGAGATTAGGGAAGAAGTCGTAGCACTTCAAGATATGGGACACAAACGTCTTGCGATTGAAACAGGCGAAGACCCTGTAAATAATCCGATTGAGTACATTTTAGAGTCCTTAAAAACAATTTATTCCGTTCATCACAAAAACGGTGCAATCCGTAGAGCAAATGTTAATATTGCGGCAACGACCGTTGAAAATTATCGAAAATTGAAGGAAGCGGGCATCGGTACATATATTTTATTCCAAGAAACTTATAATAAAAAAGCGTACGAAACACTCCACCCGACAGGACCAAAACACAATTATGCTTACCATACCGAAGCAATGGACAGAGCAATGCAGGGTGGAATTGATGATGTCGGCTTGGGCGTTTTGTTCGGGTTGGAACTTTATAAATATGAATTTTCAGCGCTTTTAATGCACGCAGAACATTTGGAAGCTGTGTATGGAGTCGGACCTCATACGATTTCCGTTCCGAGAATCAGACATGCCGATGATATTAATCCTGATGAATTTGACAACGGAATTGATGATGATACGTTTGCCAAAATCGTTGCGTGTATCAGGATTGCAGTACCTTATACCGGCATGATTATTTCAACGAGAGAATCTGCTGAGTGCAGAAAACGAGTTTTGGAACTCGGTGTTTCACAAATCAGTGGCGGTTCAAAAACGAGTGTTGGCGGTTATGCAAATCCCGAAGTTGAAAAAGAAGATGAAAAGACCGCACAGTTTGACGTTTCAGACAGACGAAGCCTTGATGAGGTCGTAAAATGGCTTATGGAACTTGGTTACTTGCCTAGTTTTTGTACGGCATGCTACCGTGAAGGTCGTGTGGGGGACAGGTTTATGTCGATTTGCAAACAGCAACAAATTCATAACTTCTGCCACCCGAATGCGATAATGACTTTGGCTGAATACTTGGAAGATTACGCAAAACCTGACACCCAAAAAGTCGGCGAAGAACTTATGAAAAAAGAACTTCAAACGATTGATGATGACAAAATTAAATCAATGACCGAAAAATACTTGGAAAAAATCAAATCAGGCGAACGAGATTTCAGATTTTAAACTATTGCAAATTTAAGGAATGCCAACAGAGGAAATGTCGGTTGGATATACTTGTCTAACAATCCAAAAGTCAGACACTGACTGATAATAAGTCATTGAAAAAGTAGGTCGGCATTGCTATGCCGACAACATAAATTTAATTGTTTGGATAGTAATCCAAACCTTGGCTTGGCAATATGAGTTTAATGTTGAATATAACTTCTATTATTTTCCCCTCATATTTCAATTTTAATCAAAATGTGATATTATTTTTGTATGAATTTTGAAGAAAAAACATTGTCATCAGAGGTTGTGTTTGACGGGAAGGTAATGACCGTTATTCGAGATAATGTCGAGGTAGCGGACGGTCATAAGTCGTTTAGAGAGGTTGTCGTGCATAACGGCGGCGTTGTCGTGGTGGCGAGGAAGGAGAAGGATACTGTTTTGCTGGTCAAACAGTTCAGATATCCTTTGAAACGGGTAAATCTTGAGCTTCCTGCGGGCAAACTTGAAATTGGTGAAAATCCTGATTTTGCGTGTAAACGTGAGTTGGAAGAAGAAACAGGATATAGGGCGAAGAATTGGAAATCGTTGGGATTTATCAATACTACACCCGGAATTTGTACGGAGAAATTGTATTTATACTTGGCACAGGACTTGGAGTTTGTGGGGGAACACCCTGACGAGGGCGAAATTTTGAAGTGCGAGGAGTATAAATTAGAAGATGTTTTTGAAATGATTAAGAAGGGTGAAATCAATGACGCAAAAACGATTTGTGCATTGATGAGAGCCTTTTGTAAGGAGTTTGTATTGTAATGATAAAAATGATTGCGACTGATATTGACGGAACTATTTATAGCCCGAAAATCGGATTTAGCCCGAAACTTCGTGAGTGCGTGAAAAAACTTTGCGATAAGGGGGTTAAGGTGGTCTTGGTTACGGGGCGAATGCACTGTTCGGCATGCCATGTTGCAGATGAATTGGGGTTGGATACGCCGATAATTTCTTATCAGGGCGGATTGGTGAAGGATAGAGCGAATAACACTTTGTATAGAGAAAATTTGCCGTCAGATTATGCCAAAGCGATTATAAAATGGGCAAGAGAGAACAAAATTCATATAAATTTGTATATAGATGATAAACTTTTTGTTGAGGAAGATAACGACATTATCAAGTATTATACGAGTGATAAATTTATCGATTATACGGTTTGTTCGTTTGATGAGTTGGAAATTGAGAATGTCAATAAGATTTTGGCGATTGACTTGAAAGATGCCGAAAAGGTTACATCTTGGGTTAAGGAGTTGAAGGAACGTTATCCTGAGTTGTTTATTGTCAAATCTACTCCGTATTTTTGCGAAATTGGGAGTGAGAAGGCGAAAAAATCTTGCGGAGTGAATTATTTGAGGAATTATTGGGGGTTAGCGGAAGAGGAAGTTTTGACGATAGGCGACCAAAATAATGATATAGACTTGGTCAAAGCGGGCGGAATCGGCGTTGCGATGGGCAATGCGACTGAGGAGCTCAAATCTTGTGCAGATTATATTACCGATACGGTCGAAAATGACGGCTTTGTAAAGGCTGTCGAGAAGTTTGTGTTGAAGTAACTAAGAATTTAACTGTCGGTTGGGCATACTTGCCAAACGGTGTAAAATGCAGACACTGCCTGCTATACAGCCACTTGAAAAGTAGGTCGGCATTGCTATGCCGACAGCTTGATTTTAAGTGTCAGGCGGTGCCATGACCTACTTTTGGGTTTTGCAATAGGTGTTCAATGTAGATTATTATACTGGATTGCTTCGTCACTTCGTTCCTCGTAATGACGGTATTGGTGGGTGATTGACGAATTTCACGTCATTGCGAAAGCGAGTGTGCTCGCTTGTGGCAATCCAGAAAAAGAAGACAAAATTTTGCTAATCTCACCTATTCGTCACTCTGAACTAGATTCAGAGTCTGTTATTATGAGGGAATAGAACAAATTTTAAAACAGATTCTTACAAAGCGAACCAACGAACCTACGGTGAGTTGTGTGAGCCTGTATGCGTAGGCGAAGCCGAAGAAGAATAAGATAAAATCTACGCAATTAAAATTGCTTGATTTTTAATCTTTTCAGAATGACGAACCACTTGGTAAGTCCACCAAATAGTCATTCTGAACAGCACGAGCAGTGTGCGAAACGAAGTGAAGGCACGATTAATGCGAGTGCGGTGATTCAGAATCTCTTTAATAATCAAAATAAAACAAAGTATAAAGTCCTTAACTCCTTGTAAATTTCCACCTATTATGAAGAATTGTAAACGGTTCAATCCTTCTCTATGTCTGCGTTTTGACATTTTGCACCAGGAAATCCCGTGATTTTGTTAAAGTTTTTTGGGACAAATGTCGAATACATGAACAAAAGATAAAGTATGACGTAAAAATTTGTAGAAAGTGAAAGAAAATGGCAAACTTGTCGCCACGAGCAAAACCTAAATTAACAAAACTTAACATTGAGCAAATTGGCTAAAACTGTTCAGTGATAAGTGTTTGCGGTGTTTATATATAATCAACATATAAAAAATATATAAAACATACGCAATTTTTAGGTAAAAGAAACGTTTATAGAACTATAAAGTAATGTGCAGAAAAATAATATAGAAAGGACACAAAAAATGAGTGGAGTGCAAATCACAGCGGCTAACGTAAATGATGTTTACGCAAGTAAGATGAATGCGTTAAACGCACAAGTAAAAAATGGTGAAGTAACGCTAGAGGCGGCGAAGAAAGAACTTTTGAACTTTAGAACAGAACACGCAGCTGCATTTAAAGAAGCAGGTGTAGATTTTACAAAGGATGATGCAGCGGCTGAGGCAAAAGGAAGTGCCGCTAAAGCATTAGGTTTTACCCAACAGGCAAAAGGTGGTGAACTGGTTGCCGCTGATGCAAAAGCAGGACAAACAACAGGTCATGATATCAAAAAATTATCACCTATTGAAAGAAAAGCATTGGGTGCTATTCAAAATGATTATCAAAAAGGTGATTTTGTTGTAACAATGGAAGACGGTAAAGTTGTTGTTAAGAATAAAAACACAGGAGCAATAGATGATACTAAAACAAAAGCCGCTCAAAAAGATTACGATGAGTGGAAACTCCATGTTGACGGAACTCCTGTAGAAACAACAATAACAAAAGACTCAGTAAATCCACACGCAAAAGTCGGCTTAGTTGATAAAGAAGACGCTAAGAAAATGCGTGAATATGATACTAAGCAAAAAGCACATAATGAGTTTACCGATGAAAGCGTAACTAAACAAGATATTAAAAATGCAAAACAGGCTGTAAAAGATGCTAAAAAAGAAGCTAAAGACCTTCAAAAACAAGCAAAAGCAGCTCGTAAAGCAGGTGATTATGAAAAGGCTGACCAACTTGAAGAACAAGCAGCAGAATTAAACGGCAATCTTGCAGAAAAACAAAATGACTACGAAAAGAAAAAGGCTTTGGGTTCAACCAAAGGTGAACGTGGTATTGCAAAAGCTGCAAAACACAACGCAAAACGTTATGAAAAAGTTGATAACGTAGGCAAAGTTCTTCTTCCGGGTCAAGAAGATGTTGCAAGTGCAGTTGATGGAAAAGATCACGGTAAAACCGTTACATTATCAAAAAGTCAGGCTGCAACTTTGAGCAGATTGCATGGTTATTCAAAATATATGCTTGGTAAGTTTGAAAAAGACTTAGAAAAAGCAAAAGCAACAGGCGATGCGGCTTCAATTAAATCGGCAGAAGAAGCATTAGATGCTGCTAGAACGAAATATGGTGATTTGGCTGAATGTATGGAAGACGGCAAAGTTAATGTCGAAAAACTTCAAACAGGTTTGGCTCAATTCTCAGGCGGTGATTACAAATTCAACCTTGATGAAAAGAAAGCCTTAGGTGCTGAATCAGGCGTTAAGAAAGGCGACATTGCAAGTTTGGCAAAAGCTGTCGGATTTGGTAATGAAAGCAAGATGAAAGGCAAACTTGCCGCAGGTGGTGTTGCGGCAGCAGCAACTGCGTTGGGTAGCTTGATTGGTACTCATAAACATTCTGCAACTGCAACCGCAAGAGATGAAAAAACTGCAACTTCACCTGATGCGTTTGATGAAAAAACAGCAAGTGAATGGTTCAAGTTTATGGATTCAAACGGCAACCCTGTATATAAAGAAATTAGCGTAACTGCAAAAGCACACGCAAAAGGTGTAACGGCAACTGCGGTCGCAGAAGCGGTAGCCAAAGCATCATCTAAAGTTCCGATTCTCGGACAGTTGGCAGGTCCTGCTCTTGCAGGTGTGACAGCCTTCTTTATGGCTAACCCGCAAACAGAAGATGCGTTCAACGGCAACAAGGTTGAAACTGTATTGAAAAACTTAAGTACAGTATCAGGCGATGATAACAAGAAAATTGTTGCTAAGATTCAGAATATGACAATTACTGGTGATACACAACGTGATAATATTATTAAAGCGGCTGTAATTGAGGCATCAATTAACGGTAAGGCTAATACTGAAGAATTGTTGGCTGCATACCAAAGCTTGCAGGATACTAAAGAGGCGATTGATAAAATCAATGACTACAAAGAACCGACAGTATCAACAACTCCGACTACTCCAACAACGCCTACCACACCGACGACACCAACTACACCAACTCAACCGACAAAACCTGATCCAAAACTTGGCGGTTGGGCAAGAGATCACAAGTTGTTAGATAAACGTGGTGTTCCTAAAGACCAACGTGAAGTCAACGGTACAGGCAAAGGCAGAGCCCAAATTGTAATTGCTGATGATAAAGAGGGTTCAGTCACAATCGATATTGGTCAAACACAGGATAGAAAAGCTCCGGATAAGATAACTATCAATGATAATACAAATAACAAGATCAACAGCTTTGAATACAGAAAATTGGAAGATGACGAAGTTGCAAAAGGTGTTACAAAAGACGGTGTCAAATTGACAGGTCTAAAAGGCAGACCCGGACCATTCTACATTTTGACAAAAGCGGTTGATGCTCAAGGTAATTTGAGAAATAATCACCCTGAAGTATATCAACTTGAGTTGAAAGAAGATGAAGAAGGCAATCGTTTAGATTACCATTTGGAACAATATGACGGCATGAACGGAAGCGGTGTATCAAGTATGCAATGGGAAAACCGTGCAACTCGTAAACACCACACTCGCAGAAAATAAAAACTGAATAGCTATTAGTGACGGCGGAAATCTTTATTCAAAGAGTTCCGCCGTTTTGTTTGTTGGAAAGCTTGAAAAAAGAACAAAAACTATGTGCCCCCCTTGAGGAGACTGTTAACAACTCATTGCATTAAGAATAAAATCTT
>CAVKDD010000008.1:0-13348 GCA_963654845.1 Acutalibacteraceae bacterium
GTAATATTTTGTTCTTCTTTTGGCAAATTCAAATTATTTTCGTGGAAAAATTCAATGATATATTTTTTAGAATTGTAGGCTTCTTGGATTTTTTCGGGTGTGTTTTTTGAACGGATTATAGAACCGCTGTTTTGCCTGTAATGATAAATTGCTGTTGGAACAGTGACGATTTGTTTTGCGGTTTTTATGACTTCGGGCAGGTACAAAACATCTTCAAAAATTACGCCTTCTTTAAACTTTCGAGTTTTAACCAATTCGGCTTTGTATAACTTGTTCCAAACATAGCAACAATTAGGGATATCGCACGCTTTGATTTTATCTTCAAGTGTTGAAAATACTTTTTGCTCGGTATAAGAAATTCTGTATAAAGATTTGCATTTTTTCTCACGAAGAACGGAAGAACACGCAATATCGCTGTCGGTTTGAGTGATAGCATTATACAGATTTTCAAAATATTTCGGTTCTATCCAGTCGTCAGAATCAATAAATGAAATATATTCACCAGTTGCAAGATTTAAACCGTTGTTTCTTGCTGCTGAAACTCCTTTGTGGTCTTGTTTTATGAGTTTTATTCGGGTGTCTTTTTGTGCAAAATCCGTCAAAATTTTTAGCGAATTATCGGAAGATTGGTCATCAATGCAAATAATTTCAAGGTCTTTATATGTCTGCGAAACAATGCTTCCCAGACATTTGCCAATGTATTTTTCAACATTATGCACAGGTATAATTACCGAAATCTTTGCCAAATTCTACTTCCTTAATTCCAATTCAGTGTTACATGTATATTTTAGTGAAAAACTTTGCATAAATCAATGAGTTATATATTTAAAATACTTACTTTTTGCTAAAAATATATCTTGAATATGCTTATCTGTGAGGTTTTTCTTATTTATAATGTTCAAAACAGGTGGAATATGGATAATAAAAAACTTTTAGGTAAACGGATAAAGGAATTGAGAAAACATTTGGGCTTGACGCAAGAAAAACTTGCCGAAATGATATCTATTGAAACTACTTCTTTGAGCGGAATTGAAAGCGGCAGGCATTTTCCGTCCTTGCCTACAGTCGAAAAAATTGCAAGAAATTTGAAGGTGGAAATGAAGGTTTTGTTCGATTTTAGCCATTTGCAACCTGTCGATAAAATGAAAGATGATATTATAAATAATATTGATAAATTGGAAGATGAAAAAATTGCATTTATCTATCGTTTTTTTGAAGATTTGAAATGATTTGCAATGTAACAAAAGTTTATAAAGTTAGCAAAAAATATCATTTACAGGTATTAAACCAATAGAACAATAAAAACGAAAGGTTTAACATGTACCATATTTCCTTTACGGATGAGCCGGTAACGCCTAAACGCAATATTCCGTCATCTAATGCCCAAAGCAAACCCCAATCATTTAAGGCAAAGAA
This sequence comes from Acutalibacteraceae bacterium, assembly GCA_963654845.1. Classification (GTDB taxonomy): domain Bacteria; phylum Cyanobacteriota; class Vampirovibrionia; order Gastranaerophilales; family Gastranaerophilaceae; genus Zag111. Next base: position 1,417 of record CAVKDD010000008.1, read on the forward strand.
TGAAATACCTTCTGAAATTGATTTGTTGAAGGAAATCAGAAAAGGCAATGTAAACCCGAATCAGGTAGATAATACAACGGGTGAAACGATTTTTCAGGTGCTTGTAAAAAATAATTATATCAATGCGGTTTCTTATCTTATCGCAAAGCCTTCAAACCGTGACAAAATTATAAATTTTTCGGCAAATGGAAAATATCCGCTTGATTATGCCGTCAGTGACAAAATGAAAACTATTTTGTCTTCACACGGTGCGATTTCAAGCCCTAAAAAAGATATTGTCGAGCCAAAATCGGATTATCCCGATGCAAGAGAAACGGCTGCAAAATTGTACATGTCAAATCCTGTTGTCGTTACTCCAAATCAGATGAAAGCAGCCCCTGCAGAACCTCAAAAAGTTCCTCAGCAAGAGGCTGAAAATATTGAAGAAGAAACACAACATGTTCAAGAGGATTCAAAACCTGTGGATGCTCAAAACACGGAAAATGATGAAACGGATTATTTCAATTCTTTTGAAGAAGTTGAAGATAATAATGAGAAGGTTTCTGAAAATAATGACAAATCGGTTTATGCAAATTATTCGGAATTGAAAACTGACGCTAACGATAAAAAAATGTACGAAATAATCGGAATGGACGATTTGAAATCCGTGATGTTTGACAACGTAATTTCACCGATAGTTGAGGAGTTTTCGGGAGAAACCCTGAAAGCAAATAATATTGATATTCCGAACGGAATTTTAATTCAAACGCCCGAAGATATTACAGGGTTTGTAAAGGCTTTGTCGGCAGAAACCAAAATGCCTGTATTACAAGCATTTACCCCGAACGAAGTCAAACCGATGATGAATGATATTGAGAAAAACTACGAAAAAACGGGAAAGAAAACCATTATTTTAATTCGTGGTTTTGACAATTTCTTTACAACGGGTGCTAATTGTGCCTTAGATGAGCATAATTTTATGTTGACCGTTGAAAATTGTTCTAAAAAAGGTGCATTAATTTTGGCTACCGCAGATGATAAGTGTAATATTAATAAAAAATTCTTGAGAGCGGGAGTTTTTGACAAGATTGTTGATTTGCCAAAACCTGATTATGAGACAAGAAAATTGTATTTGGACGAATATTTTAGAAATAAACATTTATTTAGCGAGTTGGCTCCGATGAGTGGCGAAATCGCAGAAATGACGGACAATTTCACTTGTTCCGATATTGAAAAAGTTTTGGCGGATAGTGCAAGACGAGCCGTATCTGTTTATAGAAACACTGTTACCCCTGAAATCTTAAAAGAAGAACTTGCCGCCTTTACAAAAGATCACGGCATCACTCCGATTGATGAATACAACAAGACCGCAATTTATGATACGCCTGAATTTCAACGTGTTCCGATAGCGGAAGACGAAATGAAAAGTTTGAACGAAATGGGCGGACTTGATGAGGTGAAAGCACGCTTGGAACGCTTGTATGTGCAGCCGTTCGGGAATTTGGAAGAGTTGAAAAAACAACTTGGCAGTGCCGCAATTCCTGACGGTGCGATATTTTACGGTTCGGCTGGTAACGGTAAAACCTTGACCGCAAAGGTTTTAGCTAGGGAACTCGGGTTGCCGTTTTATGAAACAAAATTGTCGGATGTTGCAAGCCCATATATTCACGATGTAAGTAAAAATATTAGAAGTATGGCAAAACAACTCAACGACAAGTACGAAAAAACGGGTGAAATGTCCGTTTGGTTCTTTGATGAGTTTGATTCTCTTGGTGAAGCTCGTGACGGGCAAACCGCAAGTCATAAACAAGAAGTTACAAACACACTTTTGCAGGAATTGAATAATCCGTCCTCAAAGGGTTATATTTTGATTGCGGCGACAAACGACCTTGACGGAGTTGATGCGGCGTTGAAACGTAGAGGGCGTTTGGGGAATTGGATTGAATTTTCAAACCCTACCCATGATGAAATTATTGACATTGTACAAAAAAATCTTTCAAAAACTCCGTTTACCAGAAAATATAGCAAAAATCGTGAATTTTTGGAAAAAATCGAAAAAGAATTTGAAGGAAGTTCAATTTCTTCAATAGTTTCGGTTTTGACCGATGCGAAACGTGAAGCGATTTTGTCGGGTGAAGATTTTGAAACTTGTATAAAAACTTGTTTTGACGAACACACAAAACGTCAAATGGGCGAATTTTGCAATAAAGCGGGTTTAAAACAACATCAATACAGGGATTATGATTTCAAAAATCTTGATGAATTAGGCGGAATGGAAGAGGTAAAACAGGCATTAACAGACAATGTTATTGACGTTTGGAATCCTGAAATTCGTAAGGTGTTGCTTGCGAACCGCCGTGCAATTCCGGGTGGTGTAATTTTAGAAGGACCTGCGGGAACAGGTAAAACCACCGTGATTGAAACTTTGGCAAGACAAATGGGTGTTCCGTTGTTTAAAATGAATTATGCTCAGGACGGAAATGAGTATATACACGGAGTTTCAAGAAATGTGACGGAAATTTTTGACAGACTTGCTCTTCAATCAAAAATTATGAAAAAGCCTGTTATGTTGTTCTTTGATGAGGCTGAAAAATTCTTCCCACGTTATGCGGACGGACACCAAATCGAAGAGGTAAACACTTATAAAGACTTGATGAATAATGCTTCCGATAATGGTATAATTCTTGTCGGAGCAACAAATCATCTTGATTTGGTAAACCAAGAGATTATAGGCAACCCTAGAAGAATGGGAACGGTAATCCATGTGGGTAATCCGAATGTTAAAGACAGACAAAGTCTTGTGAAATCGTTGCTTTCCGAGTTGCCGATTTTAGAAGAACCGTTGACGGACGAGGTGGCTAACGAATTGGCAGAACTTGCTGAGGGCATGTCAGTCGGACAAATTGCGGATTGTGTTGACAAAATTATTGTTAAGGCTGTTAAGAAAAAGGAAAACATCACAACAGAACAGCTTTTGGACGGTTTTAAATCTCAAAAAGAAAACAGTAAAAGGTAAAATAATGCAAATACGACCTATTCAAAGTACAAATACAAATAATAACGTGAATTTTCAAGGTATTCACGGGAGCGAAAAAATATTAAGCAGACTTCCCGAGTTAAGATTGGACAGATTTGGCATAGATAAGTGCGGGGACAGATTTGAAGTTCTTATTACTACAGGCAAGACAAACTTTTGGGGTCAGTTTAAGGAATTTTTCGTTCAGGTCGGGGAAGGCATTACGACAAATTCAAAAGGAAAATTAGAGTTGGTAGGAGGAAAAAGCGAACGTTTGGCTTTTGAAACTGACGGACGATTACAAGAGGGGCATTATGATTCGTGCAACTTATTGGGGCAAGTAATTCGCAATATTACCAAAGATATTTCTTCCGAAAAAATGAAAAAATATCTTATGGAAGGGAAACTAAGATTTTCTGATTTTCCGTCTTATGCAGGTTCTAATTTAAGAGAAAAGTTAAATGACAAGGATTTGGAAGAGGTTGCGAATTTTTACACGGACAAAATGCTAAAAACCGTTGATAATGAAGGTAATACGCCTTTACATAAAGATAGTGAGAATATTCGTTTTGCAACGGAGTTTCTTAAAGGATTTCCCGAGTTGTTGGCGGATTTGTTGTTGACGAAAAACAGGGCAGGCGAAATTCCGACAGATTTAGGAACTTATAATCACTTGAGTTTAGATTCCATAAGAATACTTAAAGATATAGTGAAACAGTTGCGAACAAATCCGAGAGCTCTCGTTACCCTTATGGATTATAAAACACCTGATGCTATGTTTAGTCACTCTTTGGCTGAGCGAGTTCAAAATGGTGCAAATTTCGGGTATGGCGAAGAAATTTTAAAAACCGTTAATGAGGCAAAATCCGTTGTAAATTCAAGTTACGGAAAATTTGTTCCCGTGTTGTCCCGCACGGAGTATCGTGTGGCAAAAGAGGTGGAAGAACTCTCAAAAGACGGATTGGATATCAATAAAATTTTGAAAATTTCGAGAATGTCTGATGTCAAAAATACTAACGGGAATTTGTTAAATTCTACGAATTTTGTCACCAAAGCATTAGATTTTATCGTTAATGAAGCAAATTTGGACGATAAACAAATGGCAATAAATATTTTGAAAAATTTGCCCGAATTAAATTTCGACAAAGTCGATGATATGGGTATTTCGGTTTTGGAAAAAATTATGAATACTGAAGATTTTTCACTTTTAGAACTTGTGAAAGGCAAAAAATTGAGTTATCATCCTGAACTTGATGATGCTTATAACCAAATTGAGAATGACGAATTTAAAAAACAACTTTCTGAATTTAATTTGAATTTTATAGATTTGAAAAGGGCTGTCAAGGCTGCCTCTATGGACGCTGTGAAGAAGTTGGAGTTTGAATTTGAGTCCCCGTTTTATCACAGAAAAACTACAGGTCGGGAAATCTACGATACCTCTCGAGAAGAGGACACTTACGAAACCTTCTTTTATCGTGATTTCTTTGATAAGTACCGCAAATATATTTACACACAATATGATGAAAGAGATGAAAAAGCCGCACAGAAGCCTCGTGGCTGGTGGGAATAACAAATAAGAAAGAAAAATAAAATGAGAATACAACAAACAAATACAATAAATTTTACATCAAACAGACAAAGGGAAGCGGAATTACGAGAACTCAGACGCTTGCAGGAGCAAAGACGATTGCTCGAAAGACAAAATTTACTTCAAAGTATTTCGTATCCTTCGCTTGATAACTCAATGAGTACACAAGTTGCAGGGTTTTTGTCAAAATTTACCTGTGCAATTCAAAACGCATCAGAACATAACGTAATGGAGTTCTTCGGCGATGAACAAACTGCTCAAGAGTTGCGAAAAAATTTGTCACCAGAATGTCAGGCGGATAGCAAAATGTTGCGTAAAGAAATCCAAACAATGCAGGAGTTGAAAGACCCTGTGATGATGCTTTTGAGTGCAAACAGAATGAAAAAATTTGCACCGAAAGAAGGCATTTTATCACCTGACCAACAACATAATTTTGTCGAAGGTTTAAAAAATACTGTTTCCACCGTTGTGAGAAATTCCGACCTTGAAAAATTTGAACCTGAAGACAAAGCGGCAATTTTAGAAATGGTGCAAAAGGTTGAAAATTCCACTTCCGTAAATTTTGGTATTGAAGAAAAATTAAAAGTTTTGATTGACAGATTAAACTCGAAAAAAGTCAAAATTGGCTTTGTTCCGCCCGTAAAGGTTCGTGAGTTGGGATTAGACAAAATTAAAATGAAATAAAAAAGGGAAAATATGAAAATTCAACAGGTACAATATAATAATAATGTAACGTTTAAGGGATTGTTTTCACGGAAAAATAATACAAATCCCGTAAACCTTTCTGAACAACAACCTGATACTTTTGAAAAGGAAGCTTCAGCAGCTCAAGAAGTGCCGACTAAGCAAAGTTTTTTTTCTAGATTAAAAAATCCGATAAAGACTGCTACCGAGCAACTTGTAGAATATAACAAGGCAAAAGAACATGAATATAATTTGGAATTGTTGGAACACGGCTGGACTAATTCTCGAGAAATCAAAGATAGAGTGCTTGAAGGTAAACTTGACATTGTCAAATATTTTGGACACGCCATACCTCGAATATTTTTGGAAGATGACCGTAGAGAGGTTATGGACTATTTCATAAAACAGCAGTTGACCGAAGATTACGAACGTAAACTCCCGATGCACAAATATTCCCCGAAGGAAATGCGGGCGGTAATGGTCTATTTAGAAGGTTATCCTGAAATCTTAGGGGAAGTTCTTTTGGCAAAAGATATAAACGGCGAACTCCCTATTCATAAATTATTGAAGGCTGATTATACTGAAAAGGCTCTTGACGATATTCGTATTTTGGATAGCCAAACATCAAACAGGTTGAATGACCAAATTAAAGTTACAATGTTTGAAGCAAGAGATGCAAACGGTATGCGTCCAATAGATTGGTTACTTAATTATAACGTAGTAAATCGAAAAGATATCTTTTTACCTTTTTCTGATACTGTTCTTAGTGGTATCGGGCATGATAAAAGGGATATTATTGAAGAGACAAGCAAGTTTGAACCGTTTATTCCCGTAAAACAACTTGAACGCAAAAAAGTGATTGACTCTGTTTGTGAGCAAGTCAAACCTGATTTGGCAGGTATTTTGAAGGTTTTAAATCTTACTGAGGTTAAAAGTACCGCAGGTTCTGACTTGAATTTGAATGAACATTTTACTGCTAATATGGTCGAATTTATGACAAATATTGCAACTTCTGAACAGCGAGCAAAAATTATTCCAAAACTTTATCAAATGAAAAATTTAGATTATGACAAAGTCACAACAAACGGTATTCCGGCGTTAGAACTCATTTTTAACGCAGAAGACGAAACCTTGCTTGATATTGTTAAAAATAAACATTTTGAATATCGTCCCGAATTGGATTTTGCGTTTAATAATATTCAGAATGAAAAAGTCAAAGCTTTGGCAAAAAATATAAAAATTGATTTTAAAGATTTGGAAACCGCTTTATGGTTTCATTCAAAGAAAATGCTTGAAATAGCAAAACATCAATTTGACTCGCCGTTGTATAACAAAGAATATAACGGAGCAATACTCGGTAAATATAACTGGAATAGCGGGTCACTCTTCGGAATTTGGAGAGATTTTGAGAAATATATAAAATTCCATTAAAAACTACTCAAGGTCAATATCGCTAAAAATCTGAGGTGACGGGGTTTTGTTTTGATAATTCAACCTGATTTTTGTCGGAACGGTCAATTCTATCGGGGCAGAAATGGATTTTACCTCAGTTGCAGGCATGGTGGCGTAAACTTTTCCGTCAATATCAATACATTTTAGTGCAAAATCTTTCAACGTTTCGTATCGTTGTTGTGGTGTCAAACTTTCCCATTTTAGGGCTTCATCAATGAGTTTTTGTTGTTCTTCAAAGTTCGTTGTTTGATTAAAAAATCTTCGCCCACGCCCGCTTGCTTCAATCAAATGTGATTTGTCAAATCGGGTAAGGTTTTCAGGTTTTAAATAAGGTACGTTTTCAATCGCCGAGCCGACAAGATTTTTGACTTTTGTGTAAATCTCTTCGTAAAGTTTGCGGGTGGCGTTTTCGTTGACAAGTTCGTTTCCTTCAATATTTGGGGCGTGTCTGTAGATTATGTTTGATTTTCCGCTTTCAAACAGTTTGAAAAAAGTTGTGATTGCATTCGCCATTTGTGAGGTGTAAAGATTTCTGAAAAAGTCCGCATTTTCTTTGTTCCCGTTTTTTAGGAATTGTCGTGATTTTTCCATAATTCCCGTAAAAGGATTTATGGAAATGTCTATGGCTTCAAACATTTGAGGAGTTTTTTGAGCCATTTGGGCAAGTTTTGTCGAGGATGTTTGAGCGTATTTTGAATTTTTATTCCACCCTGAGGTGACAAAAAGTATCGGAAGATTTAATTTTTCAAAAATCTGCCCAATCGCATCCGTGACAGAATGTTTCCCCGATAACCCTTTTATTGGGATGTCAGAAGGGTTTGAATCGTCAATAATGTTTAAATATTTATTTCCGTTCAAAACATTAAATTCAAAGCGTTCGTTGAGTTGTTTAAACCCGTCCAAAAATCGTGTCAAATCTTCATATAAAATAGTCTTGTTTTCGTGCGGTGTTGCGTTTTTTAGACAATGCGAACATCCGACATTACACCCTCGAAAAAGGTTCAGCGTTTCAAACCTTTTTGTAATAAAACTCACATCTTCTAATTTTACCCCGTGAAATAGCGGTATGTCAGACTGAATGCCCTCAAGTTGCGACAAATTCAACTTGGTTAGCGGGTATTTTGCCTCTTTCAATTCACGAGGAAGATTTTTTAAATTCAGATTTATTCTTGATAATGAATTCATTATGTTCAGATAAAAATTGTAAAAGAAAATTTTTGCTATTTTGTTGCAAAGTTTTTCTTATTGAATTTGGCGGATTTTTGTAATATTTTGTAGTTATGAATGAGGATTATGGAAAGATTTTAGATGAGTTGAAGGCTCATTCGCACTTTAGAAATTTGAAAAATTTTGATGATAAAGATGAGAAATTTATCTATTATAAAGGTAAAAAATTATTAAATCTTTCGTCAAATAATTATTTGAATTTTGCCGATAATAAAGCGATTACCGAAGAATTTTTGCAAACCGTAGGCAATAAATATTCCTTTGGCAGTGCCTCAGCACGTTTATTGACGGGAACTTTGCCTGTTTATGATGAGTTGGAAAAACTTTTGGCAACCTTGTATAATAAAGAAGCAACTTTGCTTTATAATAGCGGTTACCACGCAAATGTCGGTATCTCAAGTGCCTTAAATCAAAAAGGTGATGTTATATTTTCCGACAAATTAAATCACGCAAGTATAATTGACGGTATGCAGTTATCTCAGGGCAAATTTTTCAGATTTCCGCATAATGATACGGAAGCTCTTGAAAAATTACTTATCAGAGAACGTGAAAATTACAAAAATGCGTTTATTATAACGGAAAGTGTTTTTTCAATGGACGGCGATATTGCGGATTTGAAAAAACTTGTGGAATTGAAGAAAAAATATAATTGCAATTTGGTGATTGATGAAGCCCACGCCTTTGGCGTTTTCGGACAAAAAGGTTTGGGAGTAGCGGAAGAACTCGGAATAATTGATGATATAGATTTGCTTGTCGGAACTTTTGGCAAAGCGGCAGGCTCAATGGGGGCTTTTGTTGTAGGTTCAAGGGTTTTGATAGACTTTTTGATAAATAAATCACGTTCGTTTATTTTTTCAACAGCGTTGCCGCCGATAAATGTTGCGTTTACAAAATGGATTATCGAGAAAAAGTTTCCGCAAACTTTGGCAAAACGTCAACGAATGCTAAATATTGCACAAAAATTCGGCAGCCCGAGCCATATAATTCCTGTGGTAATCGGGGAAAACAAAGATACCGTTGATTTGTGCGAGGTTTTGTTCCATAACGGCTATTTTACGTTGCCGATAAGACCGCCGACCGTGCCTGTCGGAACTTCTCGTTTGAGATTGTCTTTGACTTGTGAAATTGAAGAATTTGAATTGAAAGTTTTAAAGGAGAAAATTGATGAAATTTTGTTGGCTAAGTCAAAATAACAGTTCAAATTTGATAGTGTTTTTCGCCGGTTGGAGTTTTGATGAAACACCGTTCAAAACCTTGAAATGTGACGGTTTTGACGTGCTTTTTGTTTATGATTACAATGAAATTTCGGAACTCGAAGTTCTAAAAAATATTTCTGAAAAATATGAACATAAAACCTTGATTTGTTGGTCAATGGGCGTTTTTGTCGCCGCATATTTGAGAAAATATTTTGAAAATTTTGACAAAAAATTTGCAATAAACGGCACTGTCACACCTGTTGATAACGAGTTTGGAATTCCTGTCAAAATGTTTGAATTGACCTTGAAACACGCAAGTGTCGGTTTGGGCGGAAAATTTTATAAAAATGTTTATAAAACCGAAGAAGAATTTGAAAAATATTCACAAAATCCTGTCAAACGCACTATTGAAGACCGAGTTTCCGAACTTGAAAATTTGTATGAATTTATTAAATCTCACGAAGTAAACGGTGAAAATTTCTATGATTTTGCGGTGGTGTCCGAGTTTGACAAAATTATTCCGCCGAAAAATCAAATCTCAAGTCATACAAAATTTAATGTGCCGATAAAAACGATAGAAAGCGGACATTCGCCGTTTTTCGGGTTTAGTGAATGGAGAGAAATTGTTGAATTATGCCGATAGATTTTAGACATGTAAGAAAACAATTTGAAAAAAGTATGGCGGATTACGACAAAAACGCAGTTGTGCAGGATTTGACCGCCTCAAAATTGATGTTTGAATTGTTGAAAATCTCTAATAGTTTTGAAAATGTTTTGGAAATCGGCACAGGTACGGGGCTTTTGACAAAACGAGTTGCAAAAGATTTGAAATTTAAGAATTTCTATGCAAACGATTTGGTCGAAAAATCCAAAAATTATGTGACAAAATTCATTCCTACCGCACATTTTATTTGCGGAAATGCAGCAAAGATCAAGGTTGAGCGAAAGGTCGATTTGATACTTTCAAATGCGGTTTTGCAGTGGTTTCAAAATCAGGAAAAGATTTTGGAAATTCTGAAATTTAAACTTCAAAAAGACGGAATTTTGGCATTTACGACATTTTCACCGTCAAATTTTAAAGAAATTACCGAAATTACGGGTTTGTCGCTTCAATATAAAACGCTTGAAGATTTGAATAAGATTTTGAAGAATTTGGGGTTTGAAATTTTGTATAGTGAAGAATTTTTTGAACCGGTTAATTTTAACACTCCGCTTGAACTTTTGGCACACATGAAAAAAACGGGCGTAAATTCTTTGTCTGACAGAACTTGGACGGTCAAAGAGGTTAAGGAATTTTGTGACAAATATTCAAAATTGCACAAACAGGTGGTTTTGACCTATTCGCCGATTATTATTATTGCAAGAAAAATCGGGTAGATTTTACAAATATAAACATCGTAGGTCAGGCACCGCCTGACATAAACCGAAAATTTGTTGTAAAATATAAAAATGAAATATAAAAGATTATTTATTCCTAATTCTTTGATATTTGTGACAGTTGTGACAAAACACAGAAAGCCAATACTTATAGAAAATATTAAATATTTAAAAGAAGCTTTTATTTTAACAAAGCATAAATTCTATTTTGAGATTATTGCAATAATTGTAAATAAAGATCATTTTCACATGATAATAAAAACGAATGAAATAACGAGCTATCCAAAAATTATTGGAACAATAAAACGTTTCTTTACAAAAATTTCAGGAATAAAACATTCTCAAAATAAAAATAACGAATCCGATATATGGCAACGAAGATATTGGGAACATACAATAGTTGATGAAGAAGATTTAAACAAGCATTTGGATTATATTCATTATAACTCGGTTAAACATTATGGAATTGCACCAAAAGATTGGCAATTCTCATCATTTAAAAAATTTGTCAAACTTGGTGTTTATGAAAATAGTTGGTGTAATTTTGAAGATAAATATCAAATTAGTGACATGGATTTAGAATAATTGTGTCAGGCAATGCCTGACCTACATTTTAGCAAGTTGTTCTGTTATGCCCAAAAGATTAAAATTTATTTTCGCCGATAATTATTATTCCAAGAAAAATCGGGTAAAATTTACAAATATGAACACCGTAGGTCAGGCATTGCCTGACACCAAAACCTAAACTCCAATCCAATTCAAACATCCGATAACAAGTCCTGCGATTGCGGAAATTCCTAAATATACAAGCGGGTCGTTTTTTCTGACAAAACTCATTATAATCAGTGCGACAAGTAATATTGTTCCGAACAAATGCAGGTTTGAGGTGAAAATCAAACGTATTCCAACGGCTGATAACAAGGCACAACCTGCGGGTTTGATGCTTTTTATTGCACCTTTGACGTATCTGTTGGTTTTGAATTTTTCCAACATTTTGGAAACTATTGTAACGATGATGAAAGACGGTAGGATTACGGCTGAGGTTGCAAGCAGTGAGCCGAAAACTCCAGCACTGTTAAATCCTGCAAAGGTTGCAACGTTCACTCCGACAGGTCCGGGGGTGATTGACGAAATTGCAAGCATATTGGTTAAATCTGCTGCCGAATACCAATGAAATTTGTCTGCGATTTCATACAAAAACGGTAGGGTTGCATATCCGCCGCCGAACGAGAAAATCCCGATTTGAAAGAATTGCCAAAACAGTTGTATATAAATCATTAGCAATCTCCTTTCTTATTTTTTTGTCCGAAGAATTTTTCGTTCAAAATTCCGATAATTACCGAAGTTATAATGATTGTGGGAAGCGGAATTTTTCCTGACAATGCAGCCAATAAACAAAGCAAATATACGCCG
>CAVKDD010000009.1:0-12836 GCA_963654845.1 Acutalibacteraceae bacterium
GTTCATAATAAGAATACGGGCTTGCAAAAATATGCAAAACACCCAAAGTTAAAACAGATTCCGGCTCACGCACTCGCATTAAACAACATTGCTCGTGCTGCCCGGAATGACGTCTTGGCGAGCTTACTAAACGATTCGTCATTCTGAAAACTTAGAAAATTTTTGCGAATATAATGAGCAAATAAATTTTCTTGTTATTCAGAATCTGTTTGAAACACCTCACCACAGGTTCGGTTCGCTTTGTAACAATCTGTTTCAAAAAAATAACTCGATTGAAAAATCAGGCAAAAAACTTTGTAAGGTAACTATGGTACGAAAGACAGGAAAAGGAGTACACGAAAACATGAAAAAAGCTTTTACGCTGGCGGAAGTATTGATAACACTGGGCATTATCGGTGTGATTTCTGCTATGGTGTTGCCGACTTTGATAACAAATTATCAAAAACGTTTGACTGTTACAAAATTGAAAAAGGTTTATTCTCAATTAAATCAAGTTATGAAATTGATTGATGAGGAGCAGGGGTTAGCAGTTTTATCCGGAATGCCTAAAAATTTTGTACCGAAATATATTTTTCCTCATTATAATAATGCAACACTTTATTACCCTAACGATTCTCTATCGAATGTAATGTGTTATAATCCTAATCATTATTATCATTCGGCTACTACCGGTCCGGTGCAGTATAGTTGGGGGAAAACCGGAGTTGGTATCTCTACACCATTTTCACCATATACAAGTTCTATTGAATTGCCTGACGGTACTTGTATCGGTTTTGCAAACTTGATACCACAGGCAGATTATCCGTATGCTACTATTTTTGTTGATATTAATGGAAGTGCCAATAAACCTAATCGGGCAGGAAAGGATTTGTTTTTCTTTTATTTAGACTTAGAGACTAATAGTGTACAACCTTCTGAAAAGACTATGGGTGGTATTGACTGGTCAAATTACGGTGCAAGTAAGATTATCAAAGACGGGTGGCAAATTACAAAAGACTATATTTGGTAATCTTTTGTAAATTTATATTTACTTTAGTTAATATTTTGACAAAAAATATTTTGTTTTTTACTTACTTTTGTTATAGTCTTTAGAAAGACTATGAATGTAGTAAAAATTTAGAAGGTAATGTATTTTATGATAGAACATGTACTTCAAACTCAAAAAGAAGAAAAAATTTTAAAGCCTAAAAAAATGTACGTTTCCACCCCATATAACAGGGTTCAGGCTGTGGAAGACAGATTGAAAGTTATTTTTGAAGAAGAATTGAAGTCGGAAGGTTCTATTTTGATTAGTTATAATCCTTCGATTATCTCTAAATTAGCAAAATATTTATCGGGTCACATTTCAAAACCTGCCTCTATCGGTATTGCAGGTGAAACTGCAAGCGGTAAGTCAACTATTACTCTTGATATTATCGACACTATCAAATCTTTTGCAACGGAGTTTGAAATTGATGATGCCGTAACTAGAGTTAATACTGACGATTACTATTATGACCGTTCTGACATGGTTAAGGCTGCGGGAAGTTTCTCTGAATTTGCCAAAAATTATGATTTGGATGTTCCGCAAGCGTTGGAATTGGAGCTTATGAGCTCTCATATTAAACAGTTATTAATGGGTAAAGCTGTTTACTTGCCGAAATATGACATGTCAGGTACAGCAATCAGATATGATAATTATACATTAGCTAATCCTTCCAAAATTATTATTTCGGAAGGATTATTTACGCTTACCGAAAAAATTAAAGATGCGTTTGATTTCAAGATTTACGTTGATGTGAGAAGTGAAGTTCAAAAAGAAAGATTTTTCGTAAGAGCAGCTGAGCGTGATTTGGGTGAATCTGCAAACGGAATTTACGAAAACGCTTCTAAAAAGGCTGAAATTTACGTTAGACCTTGCAAATCAGAAGCTGACATCGTTTTGTCAGGTGAGGCTGTAAGAGCAAGGTATAAAGCATTTTTGAATAAACTTATCGGAATTGTCCAACAGGAAAATTTTAAAAATCGTTTAATTGTGTAGTTTACATTAATTATGTAAAGTTTTGCAAATTTCTTGAATGTTCATGAAACCATATTATAATGTCTAGTGAAGATGTATATATGTAGAACAATTTAATCAAGGGAATATGCAGAGAAAGATTAGAAGATTATTGACTATAGCAGCTTGTGCTACTTTATTGGGTGGTGCGGCAGATGCTGTTCGTGCAGCCGATTCTCCGTCTATTTATGGAACCCTTGTTGATGTTACTGCAGGCATTTTGTACGCAAACGGTGTTGACGGCAGTACAGGTGCTATATATGATATTCACGACAATCCGCAATGGTTTGCGGGTGGCGAAAACACTCTTTATATTCATGGTTCGGGACATTTGATTGTCCATGACTATACAACATCTTCAATTACTAATGGTCTATTGATTGCGACCAGTGGTTCTGTTACGGCAAATAACGGAACTCTAACGATTGCAGGAAACAGTTTTATAAGGCGTGACGTTACCCTATCTGTGCTTCAAGATGCAACACTTGCCATAACTGGCGGTGAAGTCTTGATGAATTCAGGTGACACTTTAGACGGTAAATTAGTCCTTTCGAGTGGTTTGTTAGAATTTGACGATTTTAACAGAAACTCCTCTACTACATCTTCAATTACGCAAACAGGCGGTACCATGACCATTACGGGTAAGGGCATGGATTTTGCAAGTGACAAAGACAGTATCACGGGTGGTACTGTAAATGTTGGGCAAAATGCTGCATCAGGCTCGTTAGACGTAAGTCATGGTTATGTTAGCTCGGGTGCTACCGTTAATATTTTTGAAAACAGCTCATTAAGCGTAAAGGGCGGTAATGTTACTTTAGATTCGGGTGACACTTGGCGTGGTGATGTTTCCATGTCAAGCGGTGAATTAAAGCTTGATGATGCTTCAAAAACTTACAACGGAACTTACAAACAAACAGGCGGTGACCTTTTGGTTACGGGCGACAGTTTCGATTTGAACAACTCTGCCGATAATATTTCAGGCGGTGACGTTTATATCGGTGACGGTTCAAAAACGGGTACAATGTCTGTTACTGAAGGTACTATCGAATCAGGTGCATTGATGAATGTCGGTGCGGGAAGTACCTTGAAGGTTTCGGGCGGTAATGTAAGCCTTGATAACAAAGATATTATCAACGGTAATTTGAAAATTGATAACGGTACTTTCAACTTGAATGATGTTGAAAAATCTACCTCATCATCATTTATTCAAAACGGCGGTACTACAAATGTTACGGGCGATAGTTTTACATTAAACAACACAAACGATTCTATCAACAACGGTAATTTGAATGTCGGCTCGGATTCTGGCTCGGGCAGATTGACTTTGCGTGGCGGTACTATTGCATCTGAAACCGATATTAACATCGCAAACGGTTCTACTATTGATGTTAAGAGCGGTTCAATGTCTTTGGATTCAAACGACACTTGGGCGGGTAATGTTACTGTTCAAGGCGGTACGGTAAATATCAAAAATACCCAAAAAACAGGTTCGTTAATTCAAAGTGACGGTACTATCAACGTTACTGGTAACGCTTTTGACTTGAATAATTCAAGCGATAAACTTGACGGCGGAACTTTGAATATCGGTAACGGTACGACTTCTTCGACTTTGAATGTTTCAAAAGGTACGATTACCCGAAATGAAGATGTTATAATCAACACAAATTCTAATTTGAAGGTTTCGGGCGGTGACGTTACTTTGGATTCTACCGACACTTGGAACGGGCATGTCGGTATTTCTGACGGTAAATTGACCCTTGATGAGGCTACAAAATCTAAAGACGGTATTTTCTCTCAAACAGGCGGTAGCACTACAATTTTGGGTAGAACGTTTGACATGAACAATGACCTTGATTATGTTGACGGCGGAACTTTCACTATCGGTAACGGTACATCTTCATCAAAATTGACGATTTCGGAAGGTGCTGTGGCAAGCGGTGCTAAGGTTAATTTGACCAAAAATGCAACGGTTGACGTGACAGGCGGTGACTTTGTTCTTGATTCCGATGATACTTGGGCGGGTAATTTGTCAATTTCTGACGGTACTGTCAAATTGAACGGTGCTTCAAAGGCTCAAGAGGGAACTTTTACTCAAACAGGCGGTACGACTACGATTTCAGGCTCGGGGCTTGACTTTAACAACTCCGAAGACCTTGTCAGTGGTGGTTTGTTACAAATCGGTAACGGTACTAAAACAGATTTGACCTTATCTCAAGGTACTATCGCAAGCGGTGCGGATGTAAACATTAACAAAAATGCAACCGTGAACGTTAACGGCGGTAACTTGTACTTAGATTCGGGCGACACTTGGTATGGTGATGTTAACCTGAATAACGGCGGTTACATGAACATTAACGGTGCAAACAAAAACGCATTGGGTAAATTGGTTCAATCAGGCGGTAATTTAGATATTACTTCCAGCCGTTTTGACTTGAATAACGCAGGTGATAAGATTTCGGGCGGTACGTTGACAGTTGGTTCTTCTTCAAATTCTACGATTTTGGAAGTTTCCGAAGGTTCTATTGATGAAAGTGCAAATGTTAAATTAACCTCAAATTCTTATATCGGTGTAACAGGAAACGGTAATGTTACATTAGATGCGTCTGATACTTGGAACGGCGGAGTTGAAGTTAACGGCGGTAGTTTGGCGTTAATCGGTATTAACAACAAAAACGGCGTGTTATCTCAATTCAAAGGTACTACAACCGTTACGGGTACGGGATTAACTTTGGATGATTCCAATGACCACATTTCAGGCGGTACGTTTAATATCGGTGACGGCGGAACTTTGTCGGATGTTACCGTTTCAAAAGGTAAAATTACTGAAGATGCAACAGTGAATTTGACCAATAATTCTACTTTGACCGTTAAAGGCAGCGGTAATGTTGCGTTGGGTCGTACAAGTACGATTGACGGTAATATTGATGTCGCAGGCGGTACGTTTAGCGTGGATTCCGTTAAAAAGTCTGCGAGCGGTAATTTCACACAATCTGCGGGTGTTACGACAATCAAAGGTACGGGCTTTGATTTGAATAACTCAAAAGACAGTATCAGCGGTGGTACATTTAATGTCGGTGACGGTACTGTAGCAAGTGAAGTTACTATTTCTAAAGGTGTAATTCAAGCGGGTGCGGTTACAAATATCAATTCAAACGGTAAATTGAATATCGCAGGCGGTACAGTTAGTCTTGGCAGTGATGACACTTATAACGGCGAAATTAACATGTCAAGCGGTACTCTTGATTTGAAATCCGTAACAAAAGGCGAAGACGGCGTATTTAACCAAACAGGCGGTATTACAACCATTACTGGAACTTCATTTGGATTGGATAATGCGTATGACAGCGTTACGGGCGGTACGTTGAATATTGGTAACGGAACTGTCGGAACAACCGTTAGTGTTGCGGGCGGTTCAATTACGTCTGCCGCAACTACGAATATCAATAGAAATGCAACTTTGAATATCTCGGGTGTCGGTAATGTTGCGTTGGATAAATATGACAAGGTTGACGGTAATATTACAATGTCAGGCGGAACTTTGTCTCTTGATAATGTTACTAAAAACGAACAAGGTTCATTTATTCAGTCAGCGGGTTCAACAACCGTTACGGGTACGGGATTTGACTTGAATAATTATCAGGATTCAATCTCGGGCGGTTCTTTGAAAATCGGTGACGGCAACGTAAATTCTGATTTCACGATTTCAGAAGGTACTGTAGCAAAAGATGTTAGAATTGATTTGTCCCAAAACGCAAGTTTGAATGTTGCGGGTGGAACTTTGGCGTTCGACAGCAAGGATAAATGGAACGGCGATATCAATATGAACGGCGGTTCTTTAACTCTTGATAATATCGAAGACAAAAACGGCAAATTTACTCAGAAAAAAGGTACAACAACCGTTATCGGAAAAGGTCTTGACTTAAATCAAACAGGTGATAACGTTAGCGGTGGTACGTTTAATATCGGTGACGGAAAAACCGCATCTGATTTGACTGTTTCAAAAGGTACAATCGGCGGTGATACAACTTTGAACTTGAACGAGTCTTCAAAATTGAAAATCACGGGCGGTAACGTAAGCTTTAATGAAGAAGGTTCAATCAACGGTGATATCAAGATTTCTGACGGTTCGTTGACCCTTGATAATATCGGCAAAAACGCAAATTCAACTTTGACCGAAACAGGCGGTGTCGTTACAGTTACGGGCGATAAATTTGATTTGAACAATGAGAACGATAAGATTTCTCACGGCTACTTCATTTTGGGCAACGGTTCGGATGAATCAGAAATGAAGGTTTCAAAAGGTACAATCGGTAAAGATGCGACTACAATAATTTCTAAAAACAGTACAATGAACATTACGGGCGGTAATGTTACATTAGACAAAGCAACCGATACTCTTGACGGTAACTTGAATATGTCAAGCGGTAAATTGAGCTTGGATTCAATGACTAAGAGTTCTGACAGCACCTTTACCCAAACAGGCGGCGAAACAAAAATTACGGGTAACGGCTTCTCGTTGAATAACAAAAACGATAAGATTTCAGGCGGTACTGTTTCTGTCGGCGGTTCTGTTGCGGGTAGTTCATTGGGTATTGACGGCGGTACTATTTCAGGTTCTACAACAACCGTTACCGTGGATAACAGCAGTTCTATTGATATGAGCAGCGGCTCAATTACTGACGGTGCGACAATAAGCTTTCGTGATGACAGTGATTTCACAATGGATGAAGGTACAATTTCAGACAAGGCAACCATTAACCTTAAAGATAGTTCTAAAATGACTATGAATAAAGGAACGATAACCAATGATGCTACGATTAACGTTACCAATTCAAGTTCAATGGATATCAAACAAGGTATAATTTCTGACGGTGCAACTATCAATGTTGATAGAGAAGGTGTCTTGAGTATGGACAACGGTGCAATCAAGTCAGGTGCAAGTTTGAATGTTTCCGATACCGGTATTTTCAACATGAAAAACGGTAATATCACCAAAAATTCTACAATAACTCTTGATGACAGAGCCGTTATGAACATGGATAACGGTATGGTTGACGAGGGTGCAAATCTTAACCTTAACTCTCAAAGTAAGTTGAACTTCAAGGGCGGTGAAATTACTCAAGATGCAAATGTTAATTTAACCGAACACGCAACAATCAACCAAACGGGCGGTAAATTGACCTTAGATTCAAGTGACAATTATGCGGGTACTATCAATTTGGAAGCAGGCAGTTTGGCTCTTGTCGGAATTAAAAAATCTTCAACGGGTGTTTTAAAACAAACAGGCGGTGAAACAAGAGTTACTGGTACTGGCTTTGACTTGAATAATACGGCTGATAGTATTACGGGCGGTTCTTTGATTGTCGGTGATGTTAATGACATTTCAAAAATGACTGTTTCAAACGGTACTATTACAAAAGATGCGGATGTAACCATTGTTAAAGACAGTACGTTGAACTTGAACGGCGGTAACTTAACACTTGACAGTAATGACAAACTTGAAGGTAATCTTGATGTTACTTTGGGTCGTTTGACTTTGGATAATGCAAGCAAGAGCCAATTCGGTAAGTTCACTCAATCAGGCGGTGAAACCTTTATCGAAGGTACGGGCTTTGATTTGAACAACGAAGACGATAACATTTCAGGCGGAAAAATTACAATCGGTGCTAACACTTCAAACAGTGATTTGACCTTGTCTGAAGGTAAAATTTCAGGTTCTGCTAATGTTCGTGTGAAAAATAACAGCTCGTTGAATGTTAGCGGCGGTTCAATTACGGACGGAGCAACAATCAAGGTTGAAGATTCAAGTGCGGTTAGCATGTCTGACGGCGAAATCACCAATAAATCTAACTTGACCTTTAAAGATAATTCTAAGATGACTATGTCAGGCGGTGAAGTTTCTGATAATGCTTCTTTGACTTTTGAAGATAATTCCTCTTTCAATATGAAGAACGGTACAATTAAGAATAATGCGAAAATCAATGTTACCGAAAATTCTTCATTTACAATGGATAAAGGCAAGTTGACTTCTAATGCCGAATTGAACGTTTCAAATGAAGGTGTCTTCAATATGAAGGGTGGTATCGTTTCTGACGATGCGATAATCAATTTGGAACACGAAGCTACAATGAATATCTCTGATGGTGTTATCAAGTCAGGTGCTACTTTGAATGTTTCCGATACAAGTAGCGTTAATATGACAGACGGTAACATTACGAAGAATGCAACCGTGAACTTGACCGACAGAGGCAAATTCAATATGAGTGGCGGTACGTTTAATGACGGTGCTACTTTGAATATTGATGATCAGGGTGAATTTAATATCAGTGACGGTATTTTTGATTCTGATGCAACAATGGTAATCAGTGAACAAGGTAAGGTTAACCAATCAGGCGGTACTGTAAGACTTGATAAGAACGACACTTTTGCTGGTGATTACAACTTATCGGGCGGAAGTTTGGATTTGAAAGGTGTTACGAAAAAAGAAAGCGGCGAATTTAAACAAACAGGCGGCGACACTTTGATTACGGGTGAAACCTTTGACTTGAACAATTCTGCCGATAAGATTTCAGGTGGTTCGTTGACTATCGGAACGGCTGATGACCCGTCATCACTTACAATCTCAAAAGGTTCTGTAGGTTCTGATGTTACTACAAATCTTGTTAAAGACAGTACAATTTATGTCAAGGGCGGAAAACTTGCACTTGATAGCGGTGACACCGTAAACGGTAATATCAAGATTTCAAAAGGTAATGTATCACTAGATTCCGTTACAAAAGGCAAATTCGGAACGTTTACACAAACTGACGGTACTACAACTATCACGGGCAAAGGCTTTGACCTGAATAATGAAGATGATATAATTTCAGGCGGTTTGGTTCGTGTCGGTGGCGAAGTTGCCGATAGTGAATTGAATATTTCTGAAGGTACAATTTCTTCAAGTGCAGTGGTGAAAGTGGATAACGGAAGTTCTATCAACTTGAACGGTGGTAAGGTTACAAGCGGTGCTACCGTATCACTTAAGGACACTTCTAAATTCAACATGTCAAAAGGCGAAATTTCCGATAAGGCTCATTTGACCTTCAATGACAGTTCACAAATGAATATGTCAGACGGTGACATTACAAACGGTGCAATTTTAGACTTCAACGATAGTTCTCAAATGACAATGACTGACGGAACTATTGATAAAAATTCTGTGTTGAATTTCAAAGATGAGAGCGGATTTACCATGTCAAGCGGTGAAATTACCGAAAATGCTCAAGTCAACTTGGAAGACAATGCCAAAATGAAGATGACTGACGGTGAAATCAGTTCGGGTGCTACTATTACTCTAAAAGATAAGAGTGATTTCCAAATGAATAGCAGTACAATTTCTGACAATGCCGTAGTCAATATGAACAACGAATCTACAATGACGGTTACTGACGGTAAGATTGCGACAGGTGCAACCGTTAATATGGACGATTACAGTAAGTTGACTATTGACGGCGGTGCAATTACCGATGAGGCAGTTGTTAATTTGAATGACCGTTCTTCATTAACTCTAAATTCAGGAACTATCAGTGATGAAGCAACTATCAACTTAAAAGATGCAAGTTCAATGAATATCGAAAATGAGGGTATTGTTGATGCAAGTGCAATCATAAATATCGGAAACCGTGCTACCGTAAATCAAAACGGCGGTAAGATGACCTTGAACAAAGGTGACACTTATAACGGTAAACTTAATATGGCAGGCGGTGAACTTGTAATCAAGGATATCAGCAAATCCGAAACAGGTGTCTTCAACCAAACTGGCGGTACTACAACAATTCTTGATACTAAGTTTGCGATGAACAACGAAGATGACAGAGTTGCGGGCGGTACGTTAAATATCGGTACTATTGCTGACCCTGCGACATTTACAGTTGCTCGTGGTACTGTTTACAAAGATGCTTCCGTAAACGTTGAAAAAGGCAGCACAATGGAAATTACGGGCGGTAACGTAATTTTGGACGGTGAAACCGATGATTTGAGAGGTTCATTGACAATGTCTAACGGGCTTTTGGTACTTGATTCAATGACTAATAAGCACGCAGAAGGAACTTTCACTCAAACAGGCGGTACAACTTTGGTTAAAGGTAACGGATTTACCATGAACAATGATAATGACGTTATTTCAGGCGGTGTTGTAGGTATCGGCGGCGATACCGCAGGCAGTGACTTGACAATGAAGAAAGGTACTATCAAGGGTACTGATACTAAGATTTATATTGATAACGGCTCTAAACTTGATGTTGGTGGCGGTTATGTAACAGACGGAGCTCAAGTTGTGGCATCTGATACAAGTTCGGTTACTGTATCGGGCGGTATTATTAATAATGATGCGAAAATTTACCTGACTGATAACAGCACGTTAGATGTTACTGACGGTGATGTTGAGTTGAGTGCTTACATCAATTTGGGTGAAAATGCAACATTAAATCAATCAGGCGGTAAAGTTGCCTTGTCAGGTACAAGTGATGTTGTTGCAGGTAGTATCAAAATTTCGGGCGGTGATTTGTCACTTACTGACGTTAATAAAACTACTACGGATAATGTTACATATAACCAAACGGGTGGTACAACAAATCTTGAAAATTCTAAACTTGTCCTTGCTACTCCTGCAAGCAAAATTTCAGGTGGTGCGTTGACGCTTAAGAATAGTGCGTTAGATATTAATAACTCTTCGGAAAACAAATCTGACTTGTCAATGGAAGCAAGTGATTTCAAGGTTCGCAAGGGTAATTCTTACACAATAACCGGTGGTGATGTTGATAAAGAATCAACAATTACGGTTGAAAAGAATGCAACATTAGGTATTGACGGTGAAGATGCGGTAGTTCGTCTTGACGGTAATAACGATGTAATTACAGGTAATTTGGTAGTTTCAAACGGTACTTTGTACATTTCGGATGATTTGACAAAGGTTACAAATTCTGAAGGTAACTACATTCAAAACGGTGGTAATGTTACACTTGATGATTCTCGCTTAACACTTGAAACTTCAGGCAGCAAAATTGCATCAGGCAGTATGGCATTGAAAAACGGTTCAACTTTGACAATCGCTGACCCTAGTTCGGGCGTAACAGGCGGTGCGTTGTCTATTGATGACACTTCAAAATTGTACTATATGTCAACTACAGGCATGAACCAAACCACCGATAAAATCAGTTTGGCAACATCAGGTTACGTTGATTTGATGAACGGAAAAGCTACTCAGAACGTAATTGACAGTTTGGTGGTTAATAACGGTAAAGACGGTGACGGTCAGGCAGATTTCGCAATCGATATCAGTGCAAGGTCTTCGGGCGAACACAAAACAGATGTTATCAAAGCAAATACGATTAGCGTTTCTACAAAAGGTGAAACAGGTGTAATCAATATTTCTGATTTCGGTTTCCAAGGTGACTTGACAGGTGACGGAGCTCCGATTTCTAAACACATCAGATTAGGCAAGATTTTTGATTCTGATAAGATTGGTGAAGAAGTTAAATTCACAAGTACGGATAAAGAAATTGCTACTCCAATCGGTAACTACAGATTGAACGCTTCTTCTGCTAATGACGGTAATTACTCGTTAGATTTGACAAGCTTCAACCCTCAGGTATTCAGAGGTCAGGTTGCTACGGCTGCTTCATACTTGAACCAGTTGACGGTTAACGATTCGTTGTTCAACAAGGCACAAATCAGAAGATATAGCCCAAGTTACGGCGATATGTTCAGAAACAGAACTGCATTGGTTGAAGGTATTGCAAGTTATGACAGAACCTTGAGAGAAAGCGAAGTTTGGACAGAGGCTATCGGTAACTTTGAAACCTTCAAATTTAACCATGACTTAGATAAAGTTCGTAACAACTCTTGGGGCTTCATTGTTGGTAGTGACTTCGGCGTTAAACGTTTAAGACGTGGTTGGTCTTGGGTTCCGACAGGTTATATCGCATATACGGGCGGACACCAAACGTTTAATAAGGTTAGTGCTGATGAAAACGGTGCTCAAATCGGTTTCATGTCAAGTTGGATGAAGGGTAAATTCATTGAAACTGCCTTGATTAACGGTGGTATTTACGGTACTGATATGAGCGTGGCTAATTCTTCAGAACGTGCATTTGGCTACTTTGCAGGTTTGGCAAGTAAGACGGCTTATGATATTCAGGTTACTCACGACTTCAAGATTCAACCTGCGTTGACCTTGTCTTACAATATGTTCGGTAAGCAAAATTACCACAGTGATTACGGTAATATGCACATGAAGAGCGGTTTCTTGAACGGCTTTAATATCGCACCGAATATCAACTTCATCTTGCAAAAAGAAACTTGGAGTGCTTATGCTCAAGTATCTTACGCTTGGAATATCTTTGGCGGTCTGAACGGTAGAGCGGGCGATGTTTCCTTGTCATCTGTTCACTTGGCGGAAGGTTATGTTCAGTACGCTTTGGGTATGACAAAATCCTTCTCTGACAGATTGGATATGTATGCTCAAGCAACCTTCAGAAATCTTGGCAGAACGGGTGTTGTATGTCAAGGTGGCTTGAACTGGAGATTATAATAAATAAAAATATAAACGGGTAAGTTTCTTGTATTGTCGTACTTGTCGCAAAGTTCACTGACTTGCTCGTTTATTATTTATGGGAACATTTTTTAAAAAATTATAGTATCTAAAAGATACTATACTAAATCTCTGTTTCCCCTTTTATAACGTGGTTTTGAAGGACTTTTGTAAAAATAACGCAAATTTTATTTTTATGAGCGTTATATAAGATATTTTTTATAATAA
>CAVKDD010000010.1:0-12768 GCA_963654845.1 Acutalibacteraceae bacterium
AGTGATAACTGTTGTATGAAAAAAATAATTTTATTGGTCATGACATTTTTAGTCATGCAAAATTTGACACTTGCTACAACTTTTACGGGCGGCGTTTCAAAAGTCGGACAAAACGAAAGTAATCAGGTTATTGATGCAAAAACAAAACAAGGGATTGAATTTGCAAAAATCACAATTCCGCAAAAGAATTTTAGAACCTACACGGACGCTAACGGCAATTTTGAGTTAGAAAAGATACAAATTACTCAACCTACCCTGTTAAATGTCGAAAAAGAGGGTTACAGACCGTTCTCATTGACGATTAACAACAATGAAAGTCTTTCTAATCCGATGAAAATCGAAATCGCCAAAAGCGAATCTATGGACATTGCTATTGAATCCGATATTTTGCACTTGGGGGATGACAGTTATTCACAAAATTCCGCCAATGCCGCCGATTTTAGGATTAAGGCAATGGGACCATATTATTCAAAAGACTTTATAATGACAGAGAATGCGAAACATTATTCAAATTATTTGGTCATCGGTTCTATTGTCGGGCTTGATACGAAATTGGCAAATCGCATGGGGCAAAATCGAATGAAAACGGCATATTCAACCCCGGGAGAGGTCTATTTTAACGGTCAACTAATCGGAAAACTTCAGGTAAACGGTGACGGACAACGTATTAAAATCCCGAACACCCTAATCCGTGAAAATCAACCTAATCAGATTACGATAAAAACAGGTCACAACATGACCCGTAATGACCGAATTGATTATGATGATATTGAAATTCTCAATCTGTCAATTTTGACCGAGTAAAAACTCAACAATATTCTTACAACAAAAAACAGAGGTTTATCGCCTCTGTTTTTCTGTGATTTATGATAAATTTAATATCTTATCTTTTCAAAAAGTCAGGGATTTCAATGTTTGTGAAATTATTGTTTGAAGATAAAACTGACTTTGTTTGGTTATTGTTGAACGCACCTGAGAAGAAATCCGCAGCGTTCATTTGTTGACCAAATCCGTTTGAATTGTCTTGAGTATTTGTAGAAGTTGTTGAGCCAAACATTTGAGTTGACGCATTATTCTTCAATTCAAAACCTGTAGCAATAACGGTAATTTGGATTTCGCCCTGTATTGATTCGTTCAACGCAGTACCGATGATAACTGTCGCATCATCAAGAACCGCATCGTGAATAATAGAAGCCGCATCACTGATTTCGTGAATACCCATATCAGGTCCGCCCGTAATATTAACGATAACGCCTGAAGCTCCGTTGATAGATGCTTCAAGAAGTTGAGAATTGATTGCTTCTTGAGCCGCTTTAATTGCTCTGCCTTCGCCTTGAGCACGACCGATACCCATCAATGCTGAACCTGAAGCCTGCATAACTGCCTTAACATCGGCAAAGTCCACGTTGATTAAGCCCGGAACCGTGATGATATCAGAAATACCTTGAACACCTCTTAGCAAGACTTCATCTGCAATAGTGAAAGATTCTACAACTGTTACTTGTCTATCAACAACTTGTAACAATTTGTCGTTAGGAACAACGATAACTGCATCAACAGATTCTTTTAACTTTTCAATACCTGAAACTGCTTGATTTTGTCTTTTTCTGCCTTCAAAAGTGAACGGTTTTGTAACAACTGCAACTGTTAAGATACCAAGTTGTTTTGCAATTCTTGCAACAACAGGAGCAGCACCTGTACCTGTACCACCGCCCATGCCTGCTGTGATAAATACCATATCAGCACCGTCTAAGGCTTGAGTAATTGCTTGTTGTGCTTCTTCTGCGGCTTTTTCACCTACTGAAGGATCTCCGCCTGCACCAAGACCTTGTGTTGAAGAAGCTCCCAACTGAATACGATTGTTTGTTTTACCTGTAACAAGCACTTGTTCGTCTGTATTCATTAACCAAAATTCAACACCTGACAATCCTGATTGAATCATTCGGTTTACGGCATTACCACCGCCACCGCCGACACCGACAACTTTGATATTAGTCGGGTTTGCACCAAGTCTTGCAGGTTGGTCATTTGTTGGGTTTTCTTTTTTTGCAAAAAGGTCTGAAACGATATTTTCCACTATATTTTTACCTCATATAACTATTATTTTTTATTCCTAAAACATTTACACGATTACATCATGCATAATCCTATAATAACATAGTATTTTAAATAGAAAAAAAGTACAATAATTTTTGCGTTTTTATGAACAAAATTTAATATTGCATGCTTTATTTCATTTTTGCGGGTGAAATTCCCCACTGCAATTTGTTTCGCAACACCGAATAGAAGTCATTTCCGTTTAGCAGTGCCAAATACGCCCTTTTTTCAAGTTTATTTATTACTAATTCTTCGTTTAATTCAAAAACAAACTGTCCGTCAACAGATACGGTGTATTCGTTATTAGGGCAAGGGAGAATTTTAATTTCATCACCTGCGGGAACAACTATCGGACGTGCCGAAAAAGTGTGTGGGCAAATCGGAACTACCGCTATTGCTTCGGTTTGCGGGGCTAATACGGGTCCGCCTGCCGCCATTCCGTAGGCGGTTGAGCCTGTCGGGGTTGAAATTATAATTCCGTCAGCCAAGTATTCGCACACGAATTTTCCGTTAATTTCAAGTGCAAATCTTGAGGTTCTGCCTGTTGCTCCGCCTTTTACGACAAAATCGTTCAGTGCCGAATATTTACCGCAACCTAACATCATTCTTTTTTCAACTTTGTATTCCCCGTTCAAAACTTTTTTGACTGTAACGTCTAAATCATCAGGCGTGGCTTGGGATAAAAAGCCCAAACGACCTAAATTCACGCCTAAAACAGGAGTTTTGAAATCCGAATAAAATCTTGCGGTCTTTAAAATCGTTCCGTCCCCGCCGATTACAAAGACAAAATCAAACCCTTCTTCCAAATTATCGGTGTCCAAAACCTCGTAATCAATAGAGTTTGAGCGTAAAATTTCTTCCAAATTGTTTTTTACGATAATAGAATTTTCTATTTTATTATTAAGGCATATCGCAAATTTTTTCTTCATACCACAAGTTTATATCAAATATATGAAATTTGACAAATTCGTAAAGTATTTTGCCCAAAATGTAATATAATAATTTTATGGAAAAACGACATTTTGTGTATATTTTATTGACAAAATCCGACACTTTGTATTGCGGTTACACCGATGATGTTGAAAAACGCTACAAAGCCCACCTTGAAGGTCGTGGGGCAAAATATACACGGGCGAACAAACCTGTAAAACTCTTGTGGCAAAAGGAATTTTCAACGAAAAACGAAGCACTGAAAGAGGAATATCGTATTAAACATAAACTCACCCGAAAGCAAAAATTTGAACTGATTAATCAAAAATCTTGATATTTAAGACTTCGTCCTCATTTGAATTGTCCGTTTCGGTTGATGTATCGGCAGGTCTGAGTTTTGGGGCTTCAGAATTTTCCGAGTAGTCAAGAATTTCTTTTGGCACTTCTTCAAATTTATTTTCGTAGTCAAATTCGTAATCCTCAAGGTCAAAACCGTCCAAAACACCTTCTTTTTCTACTTTTTCTTTATTAATATAATCGTCCAAAGTCGAATCGGTTACAGGTGTATATTTTGAATCGTCATTGATTGCATCGTACAATTTATCAAGTTTTTGATTGATTTTGTCGAGTTGTTTATTCTGTTTTTCAAGGTGTTTTTGTGATTTTTCAATATCTTTTGTGTATTGGTCAATCAAGAATTTTCTATATGCTTCTTTTAATTTTTCACTGTCCTTCATGCCTGAAATAGAACGAAGTTTGCGGTAATCACGGTATTCCATTCGGTAGTCTTTTTCCAAATGTTTTACGGCATATTTATACTCATAATCAATCTGTTTCAAGCGGTCTTTTTTATATTGTTCATTTTGTTTTTTCAGAATTTTTGACTCTTTTTCCTGATTTTTCTCTTCCCGTTCAATAACGTCATACTCTTCCACCCCGTCTTGAACAACTTTGTAGCCGTTTGCACTGATTAGAGGTTCAACATTTTTTTGAAAAGTTACGACACGAGATTGGTTTCCTTTTGTATCAATGCTCCAAGTTCCTAAAAATACGGGAGTTTCGCCCGTGTAGGCTATTGCTTGAACCGCAACCCTGTCAGGTTGTGACTTCAAAAATCCCAGCGGGAAAATGTCCCACCTGTAATCGTTTAGGTTCAAGTCCATGTATTCCTTCCAAAAATAAACGATTGCATCTCGTACTTCATCAAGTTTGTAATCGGTTTTGTTTGCGAAATCATAGACAAAAATGCTGGTTTGCCAAATTCCGTCTTCTCGACTTCCTATTTTTTCTTTTATCAAAATCTTTTTACCGTCAGCGGAAAAATCCACAGGCGTAAGCGAGCGAAAAGCCGCATAATCGCTAATACTTTTGTCGGTAGATAAAATAGGTTCGGGGATTCTGTGCATAATATTGGCCTTTAAGATTTTTTCAAGCGGTTGGTCTTGTCCGTACAACGGAATTACAAAAACATCGGCGGCAACAGATGCACTGTCCGTGTAATAATAAATTGCAGGGTAAACTAACATTGAAAAATCAGGTGCTACAATGCCTTGTGCGTTGATTTGTCGTTGAGAATACAATCTTTTGCCCAAGCGAAGTTCCGTACTTCCCGCAGGACTGTTATATTTTACAATCTTGTATGTCGGGTGCGGAACATATTTAAAATCTGACGGGGTTTGAACTTTCGGAATATCAAGTTCTTTTTTTGATTTGTCCTGATATTTTGAAAGTTCTTCATATTCATCCACCGTCATATATCCTGACGGTGTCAAATTCAGAATTTTACCCTCTTTTTTATATTTTTCCTGTTCTTTTAATCTGTCGTATTTATAACGTAAATTTTTTGAGCGAATATCCTGTTTATTAGGAATTTCCAGTGCAAAAACTTTTACAAAAAATGACAATATAAGTATTGATATAACAGGTAAAATTTTTGTTTTCATAACTTTTGTGTCCGATTATACCAAACCGTCTTTCATCGCCGTTGCAACTGCTTTTGAACGGGTTTTAACATAAAGTTTTTGCAAAATATTGTGAACGTGAGTTTTGGTAGTTGCAAGTGTAATTACCAATTTTTTAGAAATTTGCGGGTTTTTTAAGCCTTCCACCAAAAGTGCCAAAACTTCCATTTCACGCTCGGTCAAGCCATACAAATTTTTACCTTTTTGGTAATTTATTCCGCTTAATCTTGATTCTGTTTGGTTTGCTTTTCTGATATTTGAAAGTACCACACGAGCGATAGCAGGGTCAAGCCAACCAACACCTTCGCTAACTGCTTTGATTGCTGAAATTGTTTGTTCTGAGGTTGCACCTTTTGTAATATATCCGTCCGCACCTGCGGCAAAAGAATCCAAAATGTCGTCCTCATTATCTCGAGAAGTGTTCATCAAGACTTTAATTTCAGGCATTGAATTTTTAATTTTTCTTGTTGCTTCAATACCGTCAATAGTCGGCAAACCTATGTCCATAATTACCAAATCGGGTTTTAATTCCAACGCTTGTTCAACGCCTTCCAATCCGTCAGATGCCGCTCCCAAAACCTCAATAGAGTCATTGTTTGATAAAGCGAAGGACAAACCCATTCTTGTCATGTCGTGATCTTCGATAATTGTAACTTTTACAGTGTCTGACATTGTTTTCACCTTTTATACCCTTGATAGTGCAACTACGTTTGTAAGCAGGAAGGAAAATTCGCTGCCTTTGTTGACTTTACTTTCCACCCAAATTTTTCCGCCGTGAGCCTCAATGATTTGTCTTGATAAATACAGTCCAAGCCCTGTTCCTGTCGAACGTTTCTTGCCCGTACCTTGAGAAAATCTCATAAACAGGTGCGGAATATCCTCTTTCGGAATCCCGTTTCCGTTGTCTGTCACCGAGAACAGCAAATCATTTGAAACTATTTTGGCGTGAATATCTATTGTTCCGCCTTTGTTTGTATAATTCAAGGCATTACCGCAAAGATTGATGATTACACGCTTAATTTCCGCCCTATCGGCATCTATCAAGACTTCATCATCAAAATCACAGTGTAAATTAAATGTAATATCTTTTTTCTTTGATAGCGGTTCTAATTCGTCATAGCATTGCTTAATCAAATCTTTTATATTGAAGACCGTTTTGCAAAGTGACAGTTTTCCGCTTTCAAATCTGTAAACCTCAAGCAAAGCATTTACAAGTCCGAGCAAATCTTCATTGCTTTGCAACATTGTGGTAAGCAAGACTTTTTGCTGGTCTTTGAGTTCGCCCAATGAGCCGTCAATAAAGAATTTCAAGGTTTGAATTGCCGCAAGTAACGGAGTTCTCAAATCGTGTGTTAAGGTGGCAATAAAGTCATCTCTTAATCTTTCCGTTTCCTTCTGAACGCTGAAATTCCTTATTACCCCCACAAATTTTTCAATTTCGGAATCCTCGTTTGAAAGGGTGGCAAAGTTTATTTCGACAGGTATTGCTTCGTTTGTAATTACATTTCTTATATATAAATCTCTTAGTAAAAATTCGGAGTTTTCGCAGGATAAGCCGAGAATTGTGCTTTTAACGGCGGATTTTTGAGCCTTGTTAAATTTCGGATTGTCAGTGTAGGCAATTTCTTGAATTTTCATTTTTTGAATTGCCTCGGCTGAAAGTCCTACCATATTTTCACATGCCGGATTAACCTGTTCAATATTACCTTTTGCATCAATTATAATAATTCCGTCCGCACAGTAGTTAATAATTCCTGACAATTTTCGGTTTGCAAGTGTTAATTCCTTTGTGCGTTCCGCTACAATAACTTCTAACTTGTCCGAATATTCCTGTAATTTAGTTTTTGCTTCTTCAAGTTGCGCTATTTTTTCTCTCAAATTTGCAAGCAAATGGCTTCTTTCAATACCGTTTTTGATATTCATAACAAGGTCATCGTTATCCCAAGGTTTTTCAATATACTTATAAACCCCGATTTCATTGATGGTTTTTATTGCGTTTTCCTTGTCTGCGTAAGCCGTTAGCAAAATCATACTTACTTCAGGGTATAGTTTTTTTGCTTCACGAAGAAACTCCAAACCGTTCATTTCAGGCATCAAAAAGTCCGAAATAATTAGGTCGGGAGTTTCGTTTTTCAGATAATCAAGAGCCTCTGTCGGGTTGTTAAAAACAACAACGTCAGTGAAGCCCTCAATTTTCATCAAAGTTGAAAATGTTGAGGTGAGCATTTTTTCGTCATCAACATATACTATTTTCCCTAAATTCATAATTATATAATAGTTTATATTGCAAAAATAAACAAATTAGTTACAAAATCGCAATATTTCTAAATATATTAGGAAATTTGAGAAATTGTTACAATGTGGTTTTGGGTTCGTATTCTCGTTTTTGTAATTCTCTGTCAATCAAGTATAATGCCGATTTCTCAGAACCGAAGGTCTTTAATTTTGCTATGATTTTAGAAACTTGTGCTTCTTCTTCGATTTGTTCTCTCAAATATCCGTCTATGAAATTTCGGGTAGCCAAATCGCACTCACCTTCCGTCATTGTCGCAACTTTATCAATAGAAGCGGTTATGGCTCTTTCGTGCTGATAAATTTGTTCAAAAATTGCTTGCGGACTGGACATGTCAAACATCGGTGCAGCAATTTGGTTTAAATGAATTTGAGAATTTCGTCCGATTACATATTCAAACAAAATCATTCCGTGATCAATTTCTTCTTTTGATTGGATTTTTGTCCAGTTAGAAAAGCCGTACAGACCAATTTCAGCAAAATAAGCCGACATTGAAAGATATAAATACGAGGAATAAAATTCCTTGTTAATTTGTTCGTTAAGAATATCCCTGATTTTATCACTAATCATTTTTTCTCCTTTGTTAAATAAATTTTGCTTCCCATAAGCCGTGAATATTGCACATAGCAACTGCTCTTTCTATTTCAAAGCAAATCGGCACTCTCATTTTCGGCTCCTCGTTTGGGTTAAGATATCTTCGCATAATTTTTTTGTTTCCTTTCGCATAAACTTCAATAAATTCAATGTAATGCTCTTTTTCCATAGGATGCGGAGTTTCACTGATTACGATTTCCTGATAATCGTCCGTTTTGTTCAATTTCGGCAAATGATGTTCAAAATGTTCGTCCTCGTTGCGATGTACCTCTACACGTTCCATAGGCTCATTGCAGCAAACAAGTTCACCTGCACCTTCTTGTACGACTTCTACCAATGCTCCGCAAATGTTACATTTATAAAATTCAAAATCTTGACTCATAAGACTAAATCTCCTTTCACGGATTATATTAAGCCTTAATAAAATTTTCTCATTCGACAGGCGGACAATTCTTAATATAATACTGGACGTCAAAATATTTGTATGGTATGATACTTTTGCCGTGTTCCATGGGGTGTTGCGAACCCTCGACCCGAAGCCAATGCGGGGTGCAGAGCCTGTTGTGAGGGTTCTATGAATGCGTTGAAATTGTGTATAATCGGTGAAGCCGAAGTTAAGATGGCACAAACTTTCGAACCGTGTCAGGGGAGAAATCCAGCAGCACTAAGATTTGCTTTGTGGGTGTTTTAGTCTTCGGTGGAGAAAGTATATGAGGACAGTGTGTTGGTAGTTTTCGATAGACAGTGACACGGCAATATAAAAAGCATCTTCTTTTGAAGGTGCTTTTTATTTGTTTTTCTATTCAATTTTAACTAAGAATTACATTCTTTCAGGTGCGGTAACTGCAAGTATTCTCAACGCATTTGCAAGAACCGTTCTGAATGCCCAAACCAAAATTAATCTTGATTTTGTAAGTTCCAAATCGTCTGTTATAACTCTTGTTGAATTATAGAAAGAGTGGAATTCTGATGCCAAATCCTGAACATATCTGCAAATTGTGTAAACTTGTCTTCCTTCAGCAGAATTTTTGATTAATGGTTTAAATTCTTCCAATTTCAAAATCAATTTTCTTGCATCTTTAACAGACAATTCCGCAATTTTTTCATCAAAGTTTTCTGTTAATTTCTTAAATTCTTCTTCCGTTAAAATTGCAGGAAGAGTTTTGCCTGATTCTGTGTCAATTTTATCGGTTGTAACATTTCTGATAATCGAGCACGCTCTTGCGTGTGCATATTGAACGTAAAATACAGGGTTTTCGTCAGATTTTGTTTTGGCAAGTTCAATATCAAAATCAAGAGTTGTATCAATATTTCTCATTGACATCCAAAATCTTGTTGCATCTACGCCGACTTCGTCAATCAAATCTTCCAAAGTTACCATATTTTTACGTTTACCCATACGAACCTCATTACCGTTAATAACAAGGTTTACAAGTTGTCCCAGCAAAACTTCCAACTTATTCGGGTCGTAGCCTAGAGCCTCGATTGATGCCTTAACACGAGCAACATAACCGTGATGGTCTGCACCCCAAATGTTAATCATTCTGTCAAATCCACGTTGTAATTTGTCGATGTGGTAAGCGATATCTGCGGTTAAATAAGTGTTTGAACCGTCAGCTTTCTTGATTACACGGTCCTGGTCATCACCGTAATCAGAAGATTTGAACCATTCAGCCCCTTCTTTTTCGTAAATTTTTCCGCTGTCACGAAGTTTTTGCACGCATTCTTCAACTTTTCCCGATTTATGCAAAGATAATTCGGAATAGAATTTGTCGAATTTAACTCTAAAATTATCCAACAAATCTCTTTGTACTTTTTCTTCATAAGCTTTTGCATAATCACAAAATTCTTGCAGGTCGATTTTGTCCAAATCGTTATTAACAGAGGCTAACAAGTCTTTTTTATCAATTAAGAATTGTTTTGCAACAGGAATTAAATAATCTCCCGGATAGTAATTTTTTCTTTCGGTTTCATCTTCAGGAAAATCAACTTTTTCACCCAATTCCTGACGAATTCTGATAACCAAAGAACGACCAAGTTTTTGGATTTGTGAACCTGCATCGTTGATATAAAATTCTTGATAAACTTCGTGTCCGTAGAATTTCAATAAATTTGCCAACGCACTGCCCATTGCAGCCCAACGACCGTGACCGATGTGGAACGGACCTGTCGGGTTTGCGGAAATATATTCAAGAATAATTTTTTCTTTTTTGATATTTTCAGGACGACCGAAATCTTCTTTTTTGTCCATAATTTCTTTTAATAAATTAACAAGCAAGGTTTCGCCCGCTTTGAAATTGATAAATCCGCCAACTACAGAATAATCAGAATCCTCTTTGTCGATAAATTCTAATATTCCGTTTGCAATCATCGGCGGAGCAATTCTTGCTACTCGTGCAAGTGATGACACGTTAACCGCCAAGTCGCCAAATTCTGCATTCTTAGGCTTTTCAACAATGAGTGAACCTTTTGTGTATTCGCTCATCTGTCCTAATTTTCCTTCTTTTATCGCTAATTCGATAGCGTTTTCAATTTTATTCAAAAAATAATCTCTTAGCATACTGACCTCATTTTATTAGTAATAATTTTATTTTATCAGAAATATTTAAAAATCGTATTCGGGAATTTCAAATTTTTCATTATTTGCATCTTTATCCACAAATGCCAAATAATGTTCCATTGCGTTCTGTTTGCAAGTTTCGTAATCTGCCGCAGGAACATATTTGCAGTGTAATTCTGTTCTGTCGCCCGAATAGTTACCTAGAACGGTTGCATATTTTTCTATGTCTTCTTTGTTTAAACCGCCACCGTAGGCTTTAGTTTTGGCATCTGTTCCTGACGGTCTGATTTCTATATATTTGTCAGAAAATTCCAAATAAGTACCGTCACCTACAAATTTTATAGATTTCAGATTATCAAAAGTCAATCCGTCCTTATTAAATTTATCGTTTAGAATTTCTTTGATTTCTTCAAGTGTAATTTTGTTATTTCTTTTTGCGATTGCAAGACTTAAATAGAACATGTCGTTTTTTGTTCTGAGAGCTTCGCCAGCAACTTTTGATTTTTTGAGTTTTTCAATATCAGGCTCAGATTCGTTGTAGTAGGCAATATCAACACGAGTATCAAATCTGCCCGTAATATTGTTTTCTGTCAAAACTCTGTCAAAGTTTTCAGATAGTGTCTTGTTTTCTTGTTTAAGTGCTGAAACAAGTGCTGAAGCTACGATTATCGCTTCTGTTGCACTTTTTTCTCTCATAGCTACGGCAGCTCTTCCGTGTTGAGATTTTATTAAATCTTCAGTACCCATAATCATTCCGCCTGATTCTTCGCCGCCGAACAACAAACGAGGATTTACGCCCAAATTGATAGGATTTCCGAAGACATCATCTATAACAACTTCTTTATTCGGTTCGTTTTTAAGTTTAAGTTCCACCTTTTTCATTATGTTTGCAATTTCTTTGAACCCGACAGGAACATTAACGACTTTTACGCCGTTATTTTTTGCCCATTCGTCCCAAGACAAGGCTGAAGCTGTTGTTTTTATCATAAATCTCGGGTGATTATTCCATAAGTTTTCTGATTTTAATTGCTTAGCCCAAAAATCAAATAACATCATGAACGCTTGATTTGCCGTGAAGACTGTCAAAACTTTTTCTTCGTTTAGTTTTATATAATCAATTCCGAGCCTGTTTAATTCGCTGATTCTGTCAACGCTTTCGATTTGAGTTATTGTTAATCTGTCGTGGTCAGGGTCTGTGATTAAAACGACAGTATTAGTCGGATATTTTGAAAGTTTTTCGTCATATTTCATTGTTTCAATAACGGGGAAATATTTTGTTCCGTCTGCTTTTTTTGCAAGAACTGTTGCATCTACCGAGTAATCATAGAAAGCTTTTTCACCTTTTGGAGTAGTGTCATATTTCCCGATAGAGTGGAAAAACGGGTCTTCTTCCGTATTGAACCAGTCAAATTTTCCTTCAACACCGAGTTTTTTCAAAACTCTTGATAATGTTCTGTAAGCAGAACCGCCAACATTTTCAATGATAATTTTTGAGTCAAAATTCTTGATTAAATTCAGGTTAATGTCTTTTGCCACACCTGTTTTTAAGTATTCAACGTATAAATTAACACCGTCTTCAAGTTGTTTCATTACCTCTTGATTAATTAACGGGTTATCGTTTGCGGCTAATTTAATTTCGTAAGAGCCTTTTTCTTCAATAATATTAAAGATTTCACGGATTTTGTTTACAAACTCCATTGATTCTTCAGGTAAATATTGGCTACCTTGAGAGTTTAAATCCTTTGTAGCGTTTTTAACGGAAATACCGTGACTTGAAGTTATGTATTCGCCGCCAAGCAAATCCAATTTGAAGGCTAAAAAGGAAGCAAGCCAAATCGGAATAGTTTGTTTTTCTGTCGGAACAAGTGTTTGAATGCCGTTTGCAGCCTGTACTCTTGCGATTGCATCTAAAAACATTTTTGAATTATATCGAACTTCGCAACCTGCGATTTTAACGATTCTTTTGTTCGGGTATTTTTCGTTTGCGACAAGTGCTTTTGCCAAAGTTGCCAAGACAATTCCGACCAAGTTAATCGGAAATCTTGTATCCTGCGGGAATAAAATATTTTGAGGACCTCTGATTCCTGCTGTTGAAACTTTTGCTTCTTTTGCGTAGTTTTCAAACCATTCTTCAAGATTAAGTCCTTCAGGATTTGTTTCTTTGTCATAAGGTTTTAAATGTTCTCTTTTTAATGTAAAAGAAAATTCGCCTTGTTCATCAATTTTTATTAAGTCTAAATTTTTTATATAATCGGGGGTTTTGTCGTAAACGCTTTTAAAAAGTTCATTTTCTAATTTGTTTTCAGATTTTTTGCATTCCATAAATTATACTC